>CAMOQW010000016.1 GCA_946623195.1 uncultured Prevotella sp. | reverse complement strand
ATTTAGCACTTTTTCATATAAACCGCCCTCTCTGGAGTTTTTCCCCAACGGCAGGCAATAAAAAGGGCTTGTCTTTCGTTATTGTAGAAGTATGCGAAAAACTTTACACCTTATATATATGTGTCTGTGCGCCGCAGTGCTTGTCAGCTGTGGAGCAGAACAGGCCATGAAGAAAGGTGACAAGTTTTTTGCCATGGGCGAATACTATGACGCGGCCGCACAATACAAGAAGGCTTATTCGCAGACACCATCCAAAGAACGGAAACTGCGCGGCGAACGGGCTCTGAAGATGGCCGACTGCTACCGGCGCATCAACTACACTCAGAAAGCGATTGCCGCCTATAACAATGCCACCCGCTATAAGGTGGCTCATGCCGAAGACTATTTCTATCTGGGCCAACAGCTGATGAAGAACGGCAACTACAAGGAGGCCGCCAAGAGCTTCCAGACGGTGCTCGACTCCATGCCCAGCCACCAACAGGCACAGGTGGGGCTCCGTTCGGCACAGCAGGCCCCCCAGTGGAAGCAGGAGGGTTCAACATATAGCGTAAAACGCGAAAACTTCTTCAACTCCCGACGGGCCGAATACTCACCCATGCTGACGGGCGACGAATACGACCAGCTCTTCTTCACCTCCACCCGCAACCAGGCCAAGGGCGACGAGCTGAGCGGTATCACGGGAACGAAAAATGGTGACATCTTCTTCGCGCAGAAAGACGACAAGGGGAAATGGCAGAAACCGGAGGCCATCGACTCGGAGCTGAACACCGACGGCGAGGAGGGGGCCTGCGCGTTCTCGCCTGATGGCAAGACGATGTATCTGACCCAATGCTTGACCGACCCCTCCTACCCTCGCTATGCTACACTGGCCACCAGCCAGCGTTCGGACGCTGCATGGAGCAAGGCCACAGAACTGAAGCTAACACGCGACACGCTGTCAGCTTACGCCCATCCCGCTATCAGTCCCGACGGTCAGTGGCTCTACTTCGTCAGCAACATGGAGGGTGGCATGGGTGGCTACGACATCTGGCGCGTCAGGCTGACGACAAACGGCAGCATGGGGGGCGTAGAAAACGTAGGGGCTCCCATCAATACGGCAGGCGACGAGATGTTTCCCACCTTCCGCCCCAATGGCGACCTCTATTTCTCCAGCAACGGCCATGAAGGCATGGGCGGTCTGGACATCTACATCGCCAAGCCCATCGACGCGTCACAGACTGCAGGCCAGTCAGAAAGCGCAGCCCACTATGAACTGGAACACCCCGGCTATCCGCTGAACTCGCAGGGCGACGACTTCGGCATGACATTCGAAGGGCTGCACAACCGGGGCTTCTTCTCCTCCAACCGAGGCGACGGCAAAGGCTGGGACCACATCTATTCCTTCGAAAAGCCCGAGGTCATCCAGACGGTGAAGGGTTGGGTGTATGAACAGGACGGTTACGAACTGACTCAGGCACAGGTATATATGGTGGGCAACGACGGCACCAACATGAAGCTGAGCGTGAAGGGCGACGGCTCGTTTACCCAGGAAATCAAGCCCGGCGTAGACTACGTGTTCTTGGGCACCTGCAAGGGTTACCTGAACCACCAGGAGCAGTTGCGTGTCGACACGGTCACCGTCTCTGAGGAATATGTGCTCCAGTTCCCTCTGGCCAGCATCACGGCACCGGTTATGATAGACAACATCTTCTACGACTTCGACAAGGCCACGCTGCGCCCCGAGTCGACGGAGGCACTGGACAAACTGGTGGTGCTGCTGAAGGAGAACCCCAACGTCACCATCGAACTGTCGGCCCACTGCGACTACAAAGGACCTGCCGAATATAACAAGCGACTCTCGCAGCGCCGTGCCGAGGCTGTGGTGCAATATCTGACGGAACACGGCATCGAAAGCGACCGTCTGACCCCCGTGGGCTATGGCAAGGAGAAGCCCAAGACCATCCGCAAGAAACTGACAGAGAAGTACCCCTTCCTGAAAGAAAACGACGTCTTGACGGAAGAATTCATCAAGACGTTAGCTGACGAGGCCCAGCAGGAACAGTGCAACCAGCTGAACCGCCGTACGGAATTCATCGTGCTACGCACGACTTACGGCCTCACCCACACCAACAAACAGGAGTCCGAAAAGGACGGTGAAAAGCATCAGGGGGTTGATGCTGAATGACTCCGCAAACAGCGTGCGCACCATCACCTCGAAGTGGACTGCCAACAATTCCCAACCACGGAACATCACGAACAGCGCCACAAACACAGCAATGCAGAACCACGTCCACAGGCGGTTGAAACGACGGATGTTGGCCATAGACCACTGGCCTTCGGTTGCCGCTATCCGCTGCATCACGCGCTCCGTAAAGCCATCGTCGGCAATCTGCTGATGGGCAGCATCGCTGAAAAACTGCTGCAAAAGTTTCTCGTTATCTTCGTTCATATCCATTCTTCTTTAAGTAGTCAGCCATTTTCTCCTTGCCCCGCGAGAGGTGCGACTTCACCGTGCCCTCCTTCATCTGCGTAATCTCCGCCACCGCCTTGATGTCGTAGCCGTCGATGAGCTGCAACGTGATGCACGTCCGCTCTTCGGGTTTCAGTTGCGCCAGAGCCGCATGGATGTCGAGCCCCACTCCCTGACCTTCCCGGAAAGCAGGGGTATAGCCGCTCACCAGTCTTTCCGTTTCCTGCCCTATCGGGAGCGATTGCGGGCGGTGCTGTCTGGTATAATCGTAGAACACATTGTAGGCTATACGCATGAGCCACGTCTGAAACGAGGCCATACCGCGGAAGGAGCGGATGTGGAGATAGGCCTTGATAAACGTGTCCTGCGCCAAGTCGTCGCTCAACTGACCGTCGCCCAGCGTCTGGTTCAGGAAAAACCTGCGCACAGGCGACTGGTATCGGCGCACAAGCTCGTCGAAAGCTCGCTTATTGCCGAATACCGCCACCTGCGCCACGAGAGAGAGGTCGGTTGTCATTGACGGTTTGACTGTTTATTTTTCCAATAAGTTCTTCTCCGGCATGATGATCCACGCCACGATGTAGAAGGGGATGCCGGCAAAGGCCGTAAACAGCGTCAGTGCTGCATAGCCCAGGCGCACGGCCACGGGGTCGAAATCCAAATACTCTGCGATGCCTGCGCAGACGCCGCCTAACACGCGGTCGTTGCTGCGATAAAGTCTCTTTGTCATGATCTTTTGTTGTTGTTATTTCGTTTCTTTGATGTTTCGATATTTCGATGCCTCGATGTTTCTATGTTTCGAAAATTCGATGCTTATTCCTTATTCCGAGCCGTCCGCGAGGCAAACACCTTGCCCAGTCCGATGCAGAACACTAAGGCTCCGATGCCAAAGCCTACCTCGCCGGCGGCATAACCTAAGAATATCATCAGACCAACACCGACAAAGCATTGGCGCATGCCCTTCTGATATTCCTCATCGGCATCGGCCGGCTTTTCTTCGAGCAACCGGTCAGGGATGGGCTGTCCTTGCTGCACGGCCATCTGGGCCAGGCGCATCTTCTCCTTGCGGTTCTTGTTGATAAAATAGAACAGGGTAATGATAATCAGCACGGGGGCCAGCACAAAGAGGATGAACAGTACGCCCAGCACGAAGAACATGCCGGCAAAGTCCTTGCCGTCCATAGTGCTGAAGAGGTGACGCATCACGCTGCCGAAATCCTCGTCCTCAAACTCGTAGGTCGTCGTACTGCTGCTCCAGGGCGATGTCGGTGTGGTGACGGTGACCTTGTTGCGGTGCGAGGCCGCCGTGTCGGTGCTCGTCGTGTCTGAATAAACATCCACGCCACCGCTGTTGGCGGAGTCTACCAGTTCCTGCTGCGGCGTGTGCCGGTGTTTCTGTCCGGCAGCCTGCAAGCCCATGCTGAGCGTGAGCAGCAACGCCATAGTGAAAATAAGTTTCTTCATCTTTCAATCCTTAATTGTTTATCCTTAGTTTATCAGTATGTATTTCTCCCGAGCCGCGCACGTTCGACTTGCATTCGCTGACGGTGCCCATCAGCGTGATGTCGCCGGAGCCCGTCAGGTTAGACTCCACGGGGCCGCTGTCGTCAAAGCGCATCTTCACGTCGCCCGAGCCTACCAGCGACACCCGCGAGCTGCGGGTCTTCACCGTCTTGACCTCCACGTCGCCCGAACCGGTCAGCGACACATTGACGCGGTCGCAGATGATGTCGCCGAACTCGATGTCGCCAGAGCCTTTCAGATTGATGTCGAGGGTGTCGGTATCCAGCGGATACTTGCATTCGAAGTCGCCTGAGCCTTTCAGCGTGATGCCGAGGAAGTCGGGCGAGGTGACATATACCGTCACATCGTCGCTGTCGGCGACACCGAAGTTAATCAGTTCGCCATCGAACTTCATGTTGACTACCAGCTTGTTACCCTCCAAGCGGGTCTCCACATCCTTCATCACCTTGGCAGGTGCCTTCACCAGCACGGAGAAGGAGTCGGCCTGCTGGTATTTCACGTCTAACGAGCCTAACAGCTCTATGCGTTCAAAGCCCGACAACGGGCGCTGCTCTTCAGCCAATGCCGACTTGTTCGTCGACCAGTGCACGTGCATGCAACTGCAAAGCGTCAGCATAGCGAGTGCTACGACGGATGATGATAATACCTTTTTCATACTCTTGTTCATCTGTTGATTACGGTTCTTGTTTGTCTGTTAGACGCATCAAATCACCATTTGGTTGCAAAGGTACGAAAAAAAATAGTGTGTTTCTTTTGTTTTGCGCTCAATTATTCGTACTTTTGCACCACAATGGTACAACTGCCCACCGATTTCACTGAACAGACCCGTCTGCTGATGGGCCAAGAGCGCTTCGAACGATACCTGAAGTCGTTCGAGGAGGAACCACCCGTGAGCATCCGTCTGAACCCGAAGAAAAGCTGCGGACTGGAGGTTGCCTGCGGTGAACTGGTGCCCTGGTGTCGCAACGGCTACTACCTGGGGCAGCGCCCCGTCTTCACCTTCGACCCGCTGTTTCATGCCGGCAGCTACTACGTGCAGGAGGCCGCCTCCATGTTTCTTGACGAGGTGCTCAGACAACTGCTTCCGTCAGCCAGCAGCCTTCACGCAGCATTAGACCTTTGCGCTGCCCCCGGCGGCAAGTCGACCCTGCTCCGCTCTGCTTTGCCTGCAGACTGTATGCTCTATTCGAACGAACCCGTCCGCCAGCGCGCCAGCATCCTGTTGGAGAATGTGACGAAGTGGGGTTACGCAAACCACGTCGTCACCAACTGTTACCCCCGCGACTACCGCAAGTCGAAGATGATGTTCGACCTCATCCTGTGCGACGTGCCCTGTTCGGGCGAAGGCATGTTCCGCAAAGACCCGGCCACCATCCGCGAGTGGAGCCGGCAGCAGGTGGCAAAGTGTGCCGCCTTGCAGCGCGAAATCGTCAGCGACGCCTGGGCCTGTCTGCAACCCGGAGGCATCATGATATATAGTACGTGTACCTTCAATACTCAGGAGAACGAGGAGAACATCCGCTGGATGCTCTCTGAGTATGATGCCGAGGTGATGACTATCGCCACGAAACCAGAATGGAACATCACGGGGTCGCTGCTCGAAGGGTTCAGCGAGCCCGTCTACCGCTTCATTCCGGGCATCAGTCGCGGCGAGGGACTTTTCGTCTGCATTGTAAAGAAAAACGAGGTTACGGCTCACTGCCAGCGAGATTACGGCTCACTGCCGACGAGATTACGGCTCACTGCCGACGAGGTTACGGCTCGTCAAAACGCCACTTTTCCGCAGGCAGAACTCTCCTACCAGGAGGCACTGAAATTCCTGCGAGGCGAAGCACTGGTGCTGCCCGCCGACACCCCGACAGGACTTGTCGAGACGACCTTCGCGGGCAGGGCGTTAGGACTGGTCAAGAACATTGGCAGCCGGGCCAACAACCTGTATCCCAAACCCTGGAGAATCAAGACGACACATATACCCACTGATTATGAAGCAATACTTAGACATACTTGACCGCATTCTGCGCGAAGGCACGCAGAAAGGCGACCGCACCGGAACAGGCACCATCAGCATCTTCGGCACGCAGTCGCGCTACAACCTGCAGGACGGTTTCCCGCTGCTGACCACCAAGAAACTGCACCTGAAGTCTATCATCTACGAACTGCTCTGGTTCCTCAAGGGCGACACCAACGTGAAATACCTGCAGGAGCACGGCGTGCGCATCTGGAACGAGTGGGCCGACGAAAACGGCGAGCTGGGCCCCGTCTATGGCCATCAGTGGCGCTCATGGCCCGACTACAACGGTGGTGTGATAGACCAGATACAGTATGTGGTAGACCAGCTGAAGACCAACCCCGACTCGCGCCGCATGATAGTGTCGGCATGGAATGTGGCCGAGGTCAACCAGATGGCACTGCCGCCCTGTCACACCATCTTCCAGTTCTATGTAGCCGACGGCCGCCTGTCGCTACAACTCTATCAGCGGTCGGCCGACACCTTCCTCGGCGTGCCGTTCAACATTGCCAGCTATGCCCTGCTGCTTCAGATGATGGCACAGGTGACCGGGCTGGAGGCCGGCGACTTCATCCATACCACGGGCGACACCCACCTCTACCTGAACCACCTGGAGCAGGCCCGGCTGCAACTGACCCGCGAGCCGCGCCCGCTGCCCACGATGCGCATCAATCCCGATGTGAAGAGCATCTTCGACTTCCAGTATGAAGACTTCCTGCTGGAGGGCTACGACCCCTGGCCACACATCAAGGCCGAGGTCAGCGTATAACCACACTATGTCAAACACTAGAAATTCACGATGATGAAACTGTCAAGAACACTGAGCATTGCCTGCTCGATGCTCATCCTGGCAGGGGGAACGGCAAAGGGGCAGAACGGCACCAAGATGGAGGCCGAGAATGCCAGCTACGTCCACTGCAAACTCGTCCAGGACAACAGCTATTCGGGCGGGAAGGCACTCGAACTGACGGAGACGAATGCCAAGATTACCTTTACGTATCAGGCTGAGAAGAAAGGCAAGTACGACATCCTGGTGGGCTACGACGGACTCTATGGCGACAAACAGGTCAACGTGGCCGTCAACGGCAGCAATGGTACGTTTGTCACCAAGGGTCGCGGAGAGACCAGCGTGGGCACCTTCTTCATCAACCAGGGTACCAACAGCATCGTCATCACGCCTGGCTGGACGTGGTTCCGCATAGACTACATACGAATACAGGCCAGCGACAACGACCTGGCCTTCGACATCTGTACGACGCCCGTGGACGGGCAGGCTACGGAAGCAGCCCGCAAGATGTATGCACTGCTGTACGACAACTTCGGCAAGAAGACCATCTCGGGCATCATGACTGGCGACATGGCCTCGGCCAACGGCAACATCACCCAGCACGCCGACGTGCAGGCCGTCTACCAGGCATCAGGGAAATATCCCGCACTGGTAGGCTTCGACTTCATGAACTCCACCGGCACCACGGAGGGATGGGCCAAGGACTACACACGTGCCGCCATCAGTCTGGCCAAGGACCTCTACCGGCGGGGAGGCCTGCCCAACTTCACCTGGCACTGGCGCGACCCCAGCCGCAAAACTTGGGAGTTCTACTCCGACAAGTGCAACATGAAAATCAGCGATGCCTTCAATGCCAACGGGACGTGGAACAAGGCATCGGCACTCTATCAGAACATCGTCAAAGACATCGACGACGTGGCCGACTATTTCCTGGAACTACAGGAGGCCGGCGTGGCCTGCATCTTCCGTCCGCTGCACGAGGCCAGCGGAGGCTGCTTCTGGTGGGGACGCGAAGGTGCCGGACCCTTCCTGAAACTCTATCACCTGATGTACGACGAAATGGTGAACGTGAAAGGTGTCCACAACATCATCTGGGTGTGGAACGCCGGCGAATATGACACTGCCTGGAATCCCGGCGAGAACTTCTACGACGTGGTATCGGCAGATGTCTACAACCCTGCCTACGACTACTCCAGCAACTACGTACTGTTCGACAAGCTCAAGGCACTCACGAAGGGCAAGAAAATCATTGCTCTCTCAGAGAACGGCCCCATACCCGACATCGACAAGGAGGTGGACGAAGAGGCGGTCTGGTCGTGGTGGATACCCTGGTATCAGACGTGGGGCGGAGGATTCGTCAACCAGACCAGTTCCAGCGAATGGAAGAAGTGCATGAACGACGAACGCGTGATAACCCTCGACGACCTGTCGGCGGGATGGGATGCCTATTCCGGCATCATGGCCGTCAGGCAGTCCGCCCCCACATCCCAGTACTTCTACGACCTCCAGGGCCGTCGTCTGCAGCAGGCTCCCGACAAGGGTATCTATATTCATCATGGTAAAAAAATAATAGTTCGCTAACATACACGATGATAAACATCATAGCAGCAGTGGCCCGCAACAGGGCCATAGGATTCGAGAACAAACTGATTTACTGGCTGCCCAACGACTTGAAGCGCTTCAAGCAACTGACGACGGGCCACACCATCATCATGGGGCGCAACACCTATCTGTCGCTGCCCAAGGGGGCACTGCCCAACCGTCGCAACGTGGTGCTGTCTACTACCGTCAGTGAACTGCCCGGATGCGATGTCTACCCCACCCTACAGGCTGCCCTGGACAGTTGCCGGACTGACGAGGAGGTGTATATCATCGGCGGGGCTCGCGTCTATGAACAAGCCCTGCCGCTGGCTGACCGCCTTTGCCTGACGGAGGTCGACGACACACCCGCACAGGCCGACGCCTTCTTCCCCGACTATGGCGAGGGATGGCAGATAGCGCAAAAGGAAGCCCACCCCAAGGATGAGCGTCATGCGTTCAGTTATGCTTTCGTGGACTACGTGAGGGGGTAGCTGAATAGTTGATGTTCAAGGCTCCGGCTCTGCGCAGGGCCTGCTTCACGTCGTTGATGATGCCCATCTCGGTATCACGATCGGCACGGATGACGACGGTCAGGTGCTGACGGGCCTCTTCCGTCATGTGGGCTCGTTCCTGCTGGATGGCTTCTCCTATCTGACCGATGGTGACATAGTGGTCGTTCAGCTGAATGCGTGTCTCGTCGGAGAGTGTATGTCCCTGTTCGTCAATCGGTTTACCAATAAAGAGGTAAACCACGCCATCCTTTCGGGCCGTCTTTTCCAGTTCCGTTCCTTGCGGCACCTCATAGTGCACCTGAGGAGTGACATCACGCATGTGGGTGACTATCATAAAGAAAAACAGCACCGTGAATATCAAGTCGGGCATAGCGGCCAGGTTCAGCCCCGGCACATCGTGCTGATGTCGGCGGAATCTACTCATGGGGCACTCCTTCACTGATTCGTTGCGGATAGCGGCGGATGATGGCATCGCGCTCGGCCTGACTACACTGGCCGAAGGAATGGCCATACTGCTGACGGGCCATTTTCTCGCGCAGGGCACGATAGGCCGCCACCACGGTATTCTGCATTTCAAAGTAGGCGTTGTAGCTGGCGCTGCGGTCGGTCTCTACGGCTATAATATGGCGGTCGGTCTGGCGCGAGGCCACAAACGACTCCACCTGCCGCTGCAGTTCGCTGAGTGTCACGGGCCGGTCGTCACAATAGAGGGCATCGTCGGCATCCAACCGCACCAGCAGCACATTGCTGCGGTTGATGTCCTGTTGCACCTGCTGCTGTTCGTCCGCGGGCGACAGTTTGCGACCCAGCCCCATGTCGGTATTCATCGACGAAGTGACAAGGAAGAAGACCAGCAACATAAACGAGATGTCGGCGGTCGACGTGGTATTCAGCTCGGGCACAGCCCTTGGTCTACGGTGCAGAAACATGAACGTGACTATTTGTTGAGCCAGAACGAGCGAACGGCCGATACAATGGTAACTACCACTGCCACGCCCAGGGCGATATACATAAGCCACAGCATGACCTCTGCCAACATGAAATTACCTGCTTCAGCCATTGTTCTTCGCGTTTTTATATTGGGTAATGGAATCTATCAGCGAGATGGCACTCTCCTCCATCTGCGAGGTCAGGCGTTCTATCTTGGAAAGAATGTAGCTGTAGAAGAACTGCAGCACGATGGCCACAATGATACCGAAGATGGTGGTAATCAGGGCCACCTTCATACCCTCGGCAACGATGGTGGGACTGATGTCGCCGGCTGACTGGATACGGTCGAAGGCCATCACCATGCCAATCACGGTGCCCAGGAATCCTAACGAGGGGGCCACGGCTATGAAGAGTCGTATCCACGAGCAGCCTTTCTCCATGTTTGATATCTGCACCGTCCCGTAGTTGGTCAGTTGGCGGTCTATCTGGTCCAAGGGATCCTGGATGTGCAGCAATCCCTGATAGCAGATGCTGGCTACGGGTCCCCGGGTATCGCGGCAGATGGCTTTCGCTCCCTCCACGTCCTGCTGTTCCAGTCGGGCATCAATATCCTTCATCAGTTTCCTGGCATTAATCTCCGACAGCGTCAAGTAGATGATGCGCTCAATACAGAAGGCCAAACCCAGCACCAAGGCCAGGGCTACCAGCGACATATAGAAGGCCGAACCCTCCATGAACTTACGCTTCAGTTGCTTGTGCAGTCCGCCGCCCTCAGTGTCAGCATCGGGGCCTTCAAGGTCGGCGTCGATGAGTGCCATCGCCGAGTCTGCCGTCAGCGTGTCGTTCACGGCCACTTCCACCGAGTCGGCAGCTCCGGCTGCTTCTGGGGCTGCCTTCACGCTTCCGAAGAATGCTGCCGACAGTATCAACAACATGAGTATCCTTTTCATATCTTTCGTCAATTTGGCCGCAAAGGTACGAATAAGTGAGAAGAAAACCAAAAGAATTTGGGGTTTTCTCGCCAAATAACCTAAGACCGCAGTTTAGAGCGCATCCGGCAGCTTCTCCACATAGATACGCGTCACAATACCCCGGGCGTTGCAGAAATACACGCGTGGAATCACTGACGAAGCAAACAGTTCATACACCCTCCGGTCTGGTTGTGCTGAATACGGAATCTGCAACTTCTGCTCTTTCCAGAACCGGGCCACCTCTTCCTCGCCCTCGGCCCTGCTGATGGCTATCATCTGGAACCCTGCCTCTGCCTTGTGCTCCAGGTAGTATTCGTTCAGCCTCGGCAGTTCACGCTGGCAGTCCGGGCAGGTGGTATGAAACAGCACGATGACCGTCTCGCCCGTCAGCCGTTCAGTCGTGAAGGTCTTATGATCCCCATTGTCCACAACATCCACCGTCAACACGGGCACCCGGTCGCCCACCGTCACCCGCTCCACCGTCTCCTCATCATCAATGATGCTGCTACACCCGACCCACGTCAGGCATAGCAGCACACAGAGCATAAGCAGCAAAAAATTCTTCATCATCGGTTACATTGCCTCGGAGCGCTCAATAATTTCCAGACACATACGACTGTTGTGGTAGGGACACTTCCAAAAGCCGGCCTTGTCGTCAACAGTATTCAGCGTACCGTCGGAATGGCGGCTCCAGTGCCACTCGCCGTTCTCATAGTCGATGAGCTGGGTCTTGATGTAGTGCCAGCAGCGATAGGCTTTCTGCAGGGCATCGTCGTCGCCGAAGTGCTGGTAGAGGTTGAACCAGCCCACCACGTTCTCGGCTTGCACCCACCAGTGCAGGTCATCGTCAACATGACCGGTATCGAGGTTAGCCTCGTGAATCATGGACCCATCGGGGCGCAGACCTTTCTCGCTGGCCTTAGCCACCATGCGGACTATGGGTTCCACGCGCTCCAGCACATAGGGGTCGCCCAAGACGAGGGCTGCCTCATGGAGTAGCCACGAGCACTCGATGTCGTGGCCATAGCTCTCCAAGCGGCCTGCCTCACGCGTCCAGTCCATATCGAAGAAAAGGTCGAGGTGGTGGGTCTCAGGATTGAGGATCCTGTCGGTGAAGATACCGATGATGTTGCGGAGTGCAGCCTCCACGCGGGTCATTATGTCGTCAGGAACAGAGACGTCAATGGGTAGCACAGAGCCGATGGCCGGAACGTAGCTGCACGATTCGGGAGCACGCAGTTCCTTCAGGCAGCGGTAGAGGTTGGCGTAGGGCTCGATGATGTGCAGATGCGTGTTCTGCGACTTGGGATAGTTGGCATCGAGTTCGGAGAGCCGCATGTCGGCAATGGGTTGCCAGTCGCGCGTCATAGCCTCTATATAGCCGTTGTACCGGTGGTCGAAGGCATGCTGTTCGATGCAGTCGAAGAGTTGCAGGGCATAGTCGAGGGCTTCGCGGTCGCCGGTGGCCCGGGCGTATTCGGATAAGCCATAGATGGCGAATCCGATGGCATAGAACTGTTTCTTGGTATCCAAAGGGCGTCCCTCGCTGTCAAGACTCCAATAAACGCCCCCATACTCAGGGTCGATGAAGTGTTCGATGAAATAGTCTTTGGCACGTGTGGCGGTGTCAAGATAGGATTGAGCTTCTGGGATTTTGACATGTGAGAGCACGCGATAGGCAGCAGAGAAGCTCCAGAGAATGCGGGCATTGAGGATGGCACCCTTCTCAGCATCAGGGTGCAGCACCTCATGACCATCGATGCGGCCATAGAAACCGCCATGCTCGTTGTCTACCATCCGGGTCTGCCAAAAATGCAGGATATTATTCCGGACGACATCCAGCATCTCTCGTCTGAGTGTTTCGATATCCATATCAGTCCTCGTTGATAGCACGGATGTCCTTCAGTTCAGCACTGATGGCACGGATGCGCTCGGTGGTAAGGGGATAGAACCAGACGATGCACATAGAGCACAGTGCCACACAGGCGGGAATGAAACTCATGAGCCACCGCAGGCAGGTCAGCGCACTGTCGGGCTGGACAACATGTCCCTGGGCCAACAGATCGGGGTCTGTGACGTAGCCGAAGCCGGAGAGTAACCACAGCACGGCAGCACCACCAATGGCACCGCCAAACTTCTGGGCCATTGACGAACTGGAGAAGATAAGACCCGTAGAGGCTGTCTTGAACTGCAACTCGGCATAGTCGCTGACGTCAGCATACATCGACCATACCAGCGGCGACATGATACCCGTCAGGATGGAGATGAGCACTTGGAAGATAAGCATCAGCCAATAGCCCGTAGGCGTGCAGGGGATGAAGAAGAACAGAATGCTGAGCACCACCAGCGAACCATTGACAAGGATGAAAGTGGTCTTTTTGCCCAACTTGTTGGCAATGGGCACGCAGGAGGCCACGCCCACCATGTTGCTGACCTCGCCGACGCCCAGGAAGAGGCCGGCATAGAAGGCGAAGGTGATGGCGAAGAAGGCCAGGCTGACGTGGGGACCGATGATGTCCTGGAAGAAATAGGCCACCGTGGCACCACGAACGGTATTGAACAGGTTGAAGCACAGAGCGGCGCCAATGAGCAGCCACCAGGGTTTGTTGCTGAGCAACGCCTTGAAGTCGCTGCCCACAGAGACGGTGGAAACAGTCTTCAGGTGCTCACGGGTCATCATGAAGCAGAGGAGGAACATGACGAAGCAGGCTGCAGCGATGAGCACCATGGCCCAGAACCAGCCCCCGGAGGTGTTATAGCCGCCAAAGAGGTTGGTGAGGGGTTCCCACAGGAACAGTGAGACGAACGAGCCGCCGTAGGCAAAAAACATACGGAAGGACGAGAAGACGGTCTTCTCGTTGGAGTCGTCGGTCATCACTCCCAGCATGGCCCCGTATGGTACGTTGATGCCGGTATATACGGTCATCATCAAGATGTAGGTAACGTATGCCCAGATGAGCTTGCCGCCATAGTCAAGGTCGGGGGTGGTGAACAGCAGGATGCCGCAAATGGAGAAGAAGGGTGCTACCCAGAGCAGATAGGGGCGATACTTGCCCCACTTGGTCTGGGTACGATCGGAGATGACACCCATCATGGGGTCGGACACAGCATCCCATATTCGTGTGACCAGCACCAGCACACCGGCGTCGACCAGCGAGAGTCCGAAGATGTTGCTGTAGAAGAACGGCAGGTAGTAGGAAAAGATTTTCCAGAACATGCTGGACGACATATCGCCAAAGCCATAGCCGATTTTTTCTTTTAAGGTTGATTTAGCCATGTTGTTTGTTTTTTGCAATTAGTTTCTTAATGGTTTCCACGGAAGCAGCGGTACAGAGGCCGTCTTCGGGGGTGTTCATGCAATAGTCTACCAGCCTGTCGATGGTCGATGTGGCGACATGCATACGGGTGTCGGCAGAGGCGTAGTAAATGAACACACGGCCGTCGGGGTCGGCAATCCAGCCGTTGGCAAAAGCCACATTCATCACGTCACCCAGGTACTCGTCGCCCTCGGGAACAAGGAAGTAGCCGCCTGGACGGGCTATCACCCGGGTGGGGTCATCGAGGGCGGTCATATACATATAGAGCACATAGCGCAGACCGTCGGCCGTAGCACGCACGCCGTGAGCCAGATGGAGCCAGCCACTGGGAGTTTTGATGGGATGCGGGCCTTCGCCATTCTTCACCTCGGTGATGGTGTGATACTTGCGCTCATAGATGATGGTCTCCTCGCGGATTTCGGCATGGGTGATGTCATCGACCAGTGCCCAACCGATACCACCTCCGCTGCCGGTATCGATGAAGCCGTCCTGAGGACGGGTGTAGAAGGCATACTTGCCGTCAACAAACTCGGGATGGAGCACTACGTTACGCTGTTGCGAACGGGTCTTCAGGTCAGGCAGGCGGTACCAGGTCTTCAGGTCCTTGGTGCGGGCTATGGCGGCCGTAGCGGTGGCTGCCGAGAGGTTGCCGGGCTGGGAGTCGTCGTGACGTTCGGCACAGAACACGCCGTAAATCCAGCCATCCTCGTGCTGCGTGATGCGCATGTCGTAGATGTTGGTAGCGGGAATCACATCATCAGGCATGGTGACGGGTTCGTCCCAGAAGCGGAAGTTATCGATGCCGTTGGGCGATTCAGCGACGGCGAAGAACGACTTACGGTCGGCTCCTTCCACGCGCACCACAAGCACATACTTGTCGCCCCACTTGATGGCACCTGAGTTCAGGGCGGCATTACACATGATGCGCTGCATCAGATAGGGGTTGTCGTGCTCGTTGAAGTCGTATTTCCACTCCAAGGGCACATGCTCGGCAGTCACTACCGGATACTTATATTTTTCATAGATGCCATTCCCCCACTCTACGGGTTCATTCTTGCGCGACAGCAGCTCCTCATGATGAGCCCTGAGCGCCTTTACTCTTTCACCAAAATTGCTCATTTATTATTTGTTTTAATATCTTTTATGTCGTTCAGGAACAGCGTATTCTCAGCCTCATACAGCTGGCGGAAGTCGGCAGCACAGGGCAGTTCGGGGGCCGGACCGAAATATTCCTCCCGATAGTTGCGCCACAAGAGGAAATAGCTGATGGGATACTGATCCATGATGGGTTTCAGCACACGCGTCCACCACGTTGAGTCGGGCATGTTCTTCAGTCCACACTCCGTGATGGCAAACAACTTGTCGTTCCGCTTGGCGAAGTCACAGAGATAGTCAAGGTCGGCAGTCAGGGCCGTCTTGAAGTCCTCTTCCGTACCCCACTGATAAGCATCCTCGCCTATCAGCGTCACGCGGTCGTTGCCGGGATAGCGTTGCAGGAAGCGCTCTTCAGTCCAGCCGCCATCGAGGTTGGGCGAATAACTCCACAAAAGGTTGGAAAAACTGCGCTCGTCGCGCAGATAGTCCTGCAGCATGTTCCACAGGGCACGGAATTCGTCGTCGGTGCAGAGCTTCTGTCCCCACCAGAACCACGAGCCATTGTTCTCGTGCCAGGGTCGGAAGATGACAGGAACGGGTTGGCCGTCACTCGTCTTGAGGTCGGCTATAAAGTCGCCGACACGCTGCATCCAGGTCTGGAACTTGTCGTGCTGTTCGCCACCGGGCAATACGTTCCTGACGACGGTAGAGTCGGTGACATCCCATGCCGTGCCGCCAGTACGGGGATTGCGCGGATGCCAGCTCAGGGTGACGATGCCCCCGCGTTCGCAGTGAGCTATCAGTTCATCATGAATGCGCGAGAAGGGTACGCTGTCCAGATTCCTGGCATCACCCATCTCGATGCCGCCCAGGTCGAAACCCATCACGGCAGGATAGTCGCCGACGGTACGGAGCACGTCGCTCGAATCCAGCGGTTCAGCACTGACGTAGGTGCCATCCCACGTGACACCATAGAACGGATCGTCCTGGTGTCCCATCATATAACCTCGCTGCTGAAGAGTCTGCAGCCTGTCTGCCAGTTGCTCACTAAGCGTCTTCTCTACTACGGCCTTCGGGCCACAGGCAGCCATCATCAAGGCTGCACCAATCATAAATACAACGTTTTTCATTGCTCTATATTCATTTGTGTCTTCATCCATTGCAGCCACTCGTCCCACTGCTCCTGATACCAGAAGTGGGCGGTCTGCTGATAGATGCTCAGCGTCTTGGGACACTGCAGCGTGTTATAGGTAGCATAGGCCGTAGTGGGCGGCACGACATCGTCGTTATAGCCGAACGACACCCACGTGGGGCATTGGATGCGGCGCACGAAGTTCACACCGTCGTAATAGCGCGAGGTCTCCACCATACTATTCTTCATTCTTAATTCTTCATTCTTCATTTGATAGAAGTAGTGCGGCCAACCACAGGCTATTCCCTGTAGCGATGCTGTATGGTCGCAGAGGGCGGGATGAACGGCAGCCACGAAGGTGATACGCTTGTCGAGGGCTGCTGTGGCATACGACAGGAAGCCCCCCTGACTGGAGCCCGTCACGCCGATGGTCTTTCCGTCCCACTCAGGCAGCGAGGCAATATAGTCGACGGCACGCACACAGCCCACCACCACACGCTTGTAGTAAGAACGGTCGCGGTTGTCCATGCCGAAGTCCCAATAGCAGTTCAGAGCACCGTTCATCAGATTGTCATAAAAAATCTGGGGCTGCGTGACATCCACTCCGTGAATGCCTATTTCCAGCACGATGGCCTTGCCAGGGGCCGTATAGGTGTCGCCGCTATAGGGACGCACACCGGCTCCGGGCACTCGCAACAAGGCTGGATACTTGCCGGGCTTGGTGGGAACGCTCAGGATGCCATAAGTTCGCGAACCCCAACGGATGTTCTGAAACGACACCTGATAGACGTTCACCGACTCACTGCTGCGCTCGGGCAACAGTTCGCGCTGGGGGTTCAGGGCCGTCCAACGAGCCTCTTCCAGGGTCCTCGACCAGAACTGGTCGAAATCCTTCGGTTCTACCGTTGTTGGCTGTAGCAGCTCGGGCGAGAAGGCTGCCGTACACGATCCCTTATAATCCTTGCCGCCAACGTGGGCTGTCACCGTCAGCCGATAGAAACCGGGCTTCGCCATCTTTCCCTTCCAGGTCATCGTACCGTCTTTCAGCACCACGTCCTGTTTCTTTACATCAGGATACATCTCAGGACCGGCCTCAAAGTCGACGGTTATATTATTTAATAAGGTGGACGACTTGGTGACACTGACCGTGAACTGGGCTGTCTGTCCTACCTTGTAGTTCCAGTCCTGATGGTCGGGAACCACCGTCACATTGATGTTGTTGCCACGAATCTGAGCCATTGTAGGCAGACAGCCTGACAATATCAGCAGCAGCAATAGCGTAAGGGCATTTTTCTTCATGCTTGTTAGGGGTCTTTAGTCGTTTTTTTTAACTTCGTTGCAAAGTTAGCACTATTTTTCGAAAAACCATTATACTTTTTTGCTAAAAATGTACACTTTGCAAAAAAGTACAAATAAAAGTCAAAAAAAAGGAGGACGTTTTAATTTTTTTGTTTTATCTTTGCATCGTGAATATAAGGAAACACGAGATTTTTAAATACTATTAACTAACAAACAAAGTATGAATCTAAATTGCAGTAAAAACTCTCTGCTGGCAGGATTATGCACCATAACCCTGCTGGGCTATTCGCCCGTCATGTATGCAGCCGGGGGCAGTTCACCACTGCCCACAGAGGTGCAACAGGCGAAGAAGATTACTGGTACTGTTAGCGACGCCATGGGGCCCGTTATCGGTGCAAGTGTGGTCATCAAAGGTACATCGAACGGTGTCGCCACCGACTTCGACGGTAACTTTACGCTCAATGCCAGCCAAGGCCAGACCATCGTCATCTCCTACATTGGCTACAAGACCAAGGAGGTGAAGGTGACCGGTGCCAGCCGCTACGACATCACCCTGGAGGAAGACAAGGCACTGCTCGACGAAGTGGTGGTTGTAGGTTATGGTACGATGAAGAAGTCGGACCTTGCCGGTGCCACAGGCTCTATGGACGAGAAGAAGATGAAGGGTTCTATCATCACCAACCTCGACCAGGCCTTTGCAGGACGTGTAGCCGGTGTGACGTCTATGGCCACATCGGGTGCTCCCGGTTCTTCTACTTCAATCCGCGTGCGTGGCCAGGCTACCATCAATGCCGGTGCTGAACCCCTGTACGTCATCGATGGTGTCATCTGGGGCAACTCCAATTCTTCAGGTGCTTCCGTAGGTCTGGGCGACCGTCTGGGTAACGGTTCTGTATCTTCTGTGTCGCCGCTGTCTACCATCAACCCTGCCGACATTGTCTCGATGGAAATTCTGAAGGACGCTTCGGCAACGGCCATCTACGGTGCACAGGGTGCTAACGGCGTTGTGCTGATTACCACCAAGCACGGTAAGTCGGGCGAGGCCAAGTTCTCGTACGACGGTATGGTGGCCTGGCAGCGTCAGTCGAAGCGCATCGACATGCTGAACCTCCGCGAGTTTGCAGAATTCTATAATGACATGGTGGCACAAGGTGGTGCTACCGAAGACCCGACGCTGAGCGACCCCAGCGCACTGGGCAAGGGTACCAACTGGCAGGATGCCATCTTCCGCACAGCCCTGCAGCACCAGCACCAGGTGAGCGCACAAGGTGGTACCGACGCAGTGAAATACTACGTCAGCGCCAACTACATGAACCAGGATGGTACCATTATCGGTTCAAATTTCATGCGTAACGGTGCACGCGTCAATTTGGACGCACAGCTGAAGCCCTGGTTGAAGTTAGGACTGAACGCCACCTACTCACACACCTCGGAGAAGCTGCTGAAAGCCGACCAGGACGAGGGTGTCATCACCTACGCGCTGACCACCCCGCCCTATCAGCCCATCTACGACATTGAGGGTGGTTACACATCGGTATCTCGCGAGGGCATGAGCAACCCCAACCCCGTGGCTCTGGCTCTGATGAACGACTACCGCTACAAGCGTAACCTGCTGAACGGAAACATCTTCGCCGAGGTTACCTTCCTGAAGGGACTGGTCTGGCACACGGAGCTGGGCTACAACTTCAACTGGGACCGTGCCTCTACGTTTGAGCCCACCGTCAGTCTCGGCAACTGGACCAAGAACCAGAACCAGTCTCGCCTGCAGAAGACTACAGGGCAGTTTATACAGATTAAGAACTACCTGACCTATAACGGACAGATTGGCAAGCACAGCTTCTCGGCAATGGTCGGTCAGGAGTGCTGGGAGAGCAAGTGGGACTACGTAAGTGCCTACAACACCGACCTGCCCGCCAACAACATCCAGAACCCAGCCCTGGGTACCGGTGAGGCTCAGATTGGTGCCGGTTTCGGTTCGTCGGCCATGTCGTCGTTCTTCACGCGCGAAACCTATAATTATGACGACCGCTACCTGTTGACCTATACGTTCCGTCGTGACGGCAGCTCGAACTTCGGTCCCGACATGCGATGGGGTTCGTTCCACTCGTTTGCTGCCGCCTGGCGTTTCTCCAACGAGGCCTTCATCAAGAAGTTTGCTGAAAAATGGCTCTCCAACGGTAAGCTCCGCTTCGGATGGGGTCAGACCGGTAACTCAAGCATCGGTGGCGGCAAGTGGGCCTCCGACCTCTCCGTCATGGAAACAGGTCTGGGCACCTCGCAGCGTCCGGCCCGTATCGCCAACAGCGAGATTCACTGGGAGAAACAGGAGCAGACCGACATCGGTCTCGACCTGGGATTCTTCAACAACAAGGTGAATATCACTGTTGACTGGTACAAGAAGGTATCGAACGACATGCTGATGCCGATGCAGCTGCCCTCATACATGGGTACCAGCGGTAACGGCTCGTCGGCACTCGCAGCACCCTGGGGTAACTACGGTAAGATTGAGAACACCGGTTTCGAACTCACCGTCAGCACTCACCCCGTCAGCACCAAGGACTTCTCATGGGATTCTGAATTCGAAATTTCGTGGAACAAGAACAAGCTGAAGGAACTGGCCGGTACTGCCAGCGCCGCCATCTACGGTTACGGTATGTGGACCGACATCGTGTCGAAGAGCGACGTAGGTCAGCCCCTGTTCCAGTTCTACGGCTATGTCACCGACGGTGTCTATACCAGTTTGGAGGATATTGAGACCAGTCCGAAGCCCGTAGCATACAATAATGCCGGCTTCAACCGCTACAACACCGTATGGGTGGGCGACATCAAGTACAAGGACCTGAACAGCGACGGTGTCATCGACGAGAACGACCGTACCTACATTGGTAATCCTATGCCAAAATACACCTTCGGTTGGACCAACACTTTCCGCTACAAGGATTTCGACCTGACCATCTTCATCAACGGCTCGTATGGCAACAAGGTATTCAACTACCTGCGCATGAAGCTCGACGGCATGAACAGCGTATGGCAGAACCAGGCCGCTTCGGTTCTGGGACGTTCCGCCATCACACCCATCGACCCCAACAAGGACTACAGCAACGGCTACGTAGGCAACAACTCAGGTACCGTCTGGAACTGGTACGACGACATCGACAACGTGCAGGTGGTGAACCCCACCGGACTACCCGCCGTCCGTCTGAACGACCCGAACAACAACCGCCGCATCAGCGACCGCTATGTGGAGAACGGCAGCTACCTGCGCATGAAGAACATCACGCTGGGCTACACGCTGCCCAAGAAGTGGGCCAAGAGTCTGTATCTGGACAATGTGCGCGTCTATTGCAACATCCAGAACCTCTTCACCATCACCGGCTACGACGGTTACGACCCCGAGGTGGGTGCCTCTACGGCCGACACCAACGGCTACGTCTATGGTCTCGACAACGGACGCTATCCGTCTCCGACAGTGTATTCATTCGGTCTTAACGTATCATTCTAATATATATATAATAAGGTATAACTATGAAACTATATCATATCAAATCAATAGCTTGCATCGCCTTCATGGGACTGGCACTTGCGGCTTGTGACAAGTACTTGGAGCGTCCCACAGAAGACGGCTATGACACCTCCAACTATTACAGCAGCGATGCACAGTGCCGAGCAGGTGTCAACTATCTGTACAATTCGCCCTGGTATGACTTCATGCGCGGCTTCTTCAAGGTTGGCGAGGTAATGTCGGGCAACTACTATATGGGGTCTTCCCCCTACCTGACCTTCACGCTGGACGGTTCCGACCAGGACCTGGCCAACATGAGTGCCTCACTGTGGGCCGTCAACACCCACTCTTCTACCGTCTACGACAACATCAAGAACGCATCGGGAGCTTCTGAGGCCGTCAGAAATGCCACGATGGGCGAATGTCTCGTCTGGAAGGCTATGGCCTATTTCTATCTGGTACGCTCGTTTGGTGCTGTACCCATCATCCACAGCCCTATCAACGAAATCAGAAGCCAGAACTCTACGGGTCTGCACAAGGCAAAGATCAGCAACATCTACGACTACATCGTCATCCTGCTGGAAAAGGCCATCGAACTGTTGCCCGAGAGCGACGCCACCAAGAGCGGCCGCATCGACAAGTATGCCGCCGAGGGTCTGTTGGCAAAGGTCTATCTGACCAAGGCCGGATTCAGCGAGAGCAACACGACCTACAACCCCGGAACCTACAGCTACATCACCTGTACGGCCCACCAGCGCAATGCCGACGACCTGGCAAAAGCTGCCGCCTATGCCCTCGACGTCATTGAGAACAGCGGTCGCCAGCTGATGGAGAGCTATCCCGACATCTTCCGTGGCGAGAACAACGTCAGCGACGAGGCCCTGATCTCTTGGGCCTGGACAATGGGTGCCCACTGGACCTGCCAGAACTCATTCCACTGCGACCTCTCGATTGAAGGCTTCGACGAGAACGGCGACTGCTGGGGTGGCTGGGGCGGCCCGTCAGTAGACCTGCAGGATGCTTTCAATGAGAACGCGCTGAGCGCCACACGCCAGAATGTGGACGACCGCCGCAAGGCTACCTGCATGATGGTGGGCGACGTCTACGACTACTTCTATGCCGACTGTGGCGGTTTCGAACTGATGAAGTTCTGCTACAACGGCTATGCCAACGACGGACATCCCGGTCCTGACCAGTGGGAGAGCCCCACGGGTGCCGGTGAGGTGAAGCACCTCTACGGCGACAATGCCGACCACGCTCGCTTCTACGGTGCCAATGCCGGACGTATGGCTTCGGCTCTCTACACGCATCTGCTGCGCCTGGCCGACGTCTACCTGATCTACTGCGAGGCTGCTATGGGTAACAACACCTCCACGACCGATGCCAAGGTGCTCGACGCCTTCTATAAGGTGCGCCACCGCTCGGTGAAGGGCTACCAGTATCCCTCTTCCATCACTTGGGAGGACATCTGGAAGGAGCGCCGCCTGGAGCTGGCTTGCGAGGGCGACCGCTGGTACGACTTCGTACGCCGTTACTACTACGACCCGCAGGGAGCCATCAACGAGATTAAGGGTCAGCGCCGCAATGGCTACAACGCTCTGAACGCCCTCTACAAAGGCTACTATGAGAGTGGTGCCTGGAATCTGGCCGGTTCGGGTGCTGCCTACGACGAGAACACCGCAGCTCCTAACGTCACCGACCGTAGCTTCACCATTCCTCTGCCTTCTGCCGACATCAGCTACAACCCGCTGCTGATGGAAGCTCCTGAAGACTACGACTTAAGCGGAATTTCCTTCTAACCCTTTAAAGTATAAACAGACATGAAATACTATCATAAACTAAGCAGTATCCTTCTGACAGCCGTAGCAGTAGTCTCCGGACTCTCGCTACAATCCTGTAAGGACCAGCCGGACAAGTTTGAACTGGCAGACGGCACACCTGTTATCCACTATATCCGCCCGGCCTCGCTGAGTGCCAGCGACTCGCTGCTCGTAGAGGCACTGCCGCAGACCAACCTCTGCATCGTCGGTTCTAACCTGAAGAGCATTCAGCAGATGTACTTCAACGACAAGAAGGCCATCCTGAACACCAGCTTCATCACCGACAACACGCTGATTGTACAGGTGCCCAGCGACATTCCTGACGAGGTGAGCGACAAGATCTATATGATTACCCAGCACCACGACACGCTGACGTGGGACTTCCATGTGGTGATTCCCGCTCCTAACGTGGCTCAGATGTCGTGCGAATACGCAGCACCGGGTTCTGTCGCCACCATCTATGGCAGCTACTTCATCGACGACCCGAACGTGCCCCTGGAGGTCATCTTCCCCGACGGCAAGAGTGCTGAAATCAAGGAAATCAACGCTACCCGCAGCACCGTCACCATCGTGGTGCCCGACTGCACAACGGAAGGTCAGCTGACCGTGAAGTCTATCTACGGCAGCAGCAAGTCTGCATTCCACTATCTCGACACGCGTGGTATGCTGTTCGACTTCGACACCCCGAACTCCGTGTCTGGCGCTGTGCTGGGCAACCACGGCTGGCACGCTCAGAAGATAGAAACCGACGAAACAGCACTGGCAGGCAACTTCCTCCGCCTGGGCGATCCCACCGTGGAGCTGAATGCCGACGGTGCCTGGAACGATGGTAACTTCTCGTTCGAATACTGGCCCGGCAACTGGCAGGATCCTGAGAACTATCAGGGCGACGGTATCCGTCTGACCGACCTGGTAGACTTCAGCGACTACAGCAACATGTCGTACAAGTTCGAGATGCTGGTGCCTAAGGCTAATCCTTGGTCTTCCGGTGCCATGCAGATTATCGTAGGCGGCGTCACCAAGATTTCCATGGGTGCTGCCGATGTGAAAGACGTCGACGGCAACACGCTGGCAGGCTGTAACAACACCTACTTCAACAACGACGAGCTGCCGCGCGGCATCTACCGTCCTTGGGAGGCTACCGGTTCGTTCGACACTGCCGACGAGTGGATTACCGTCACCTTGCCCATCAGCGAGTTCAAGTATGGCATGAGCGGCGTCGGTGCTTCCGGCAGCCTGAGTGCCAACGACTTCACCAGCCTCTGCATCTTCGTGGTCTCTGGTGGTATCACCGGTACTGCTTGTTACCCGGTCATCAAGATTGACAACATCCGTGCCGTTCCCAACAAATAATAACTAAAAGCGTATTTAGAATATGAAAAAGATATATAATATATTCACTCTGTTAGCGGTAGCCCTCTTGGGGCTATCCCTGACAGCGTGCAGCAAAGACGATCTGGGCACCAACCAGTATCAGGGCGGTGTTTCGTTGAACGTATATGGACCGACGCCCGTCATGCGTGGCGGTCAGCTGCGCTTCCTCGGTAGCAACCTCGACCAAGTTCGTGAGGTCATCATCCCCGAGGGCATCTCTATTACGAATATTGAAGTGGTGCAGGCCGGTGTGCCCAGCGAGATTCGCGTCACCATCCCCAAGGACGGTCCCCTGCCCGGCAAGGTGGTGCTGGTCACTAATACCGACGAGCGCATCACCACCAAGACCGACCTGAACTACATCGAGGGTATTGAAATCACCAAGTTCCCGGCATCAGCAATGCCCGGCGACGTCATCAAGATTGAGGGCGACTACCTGAATCTGGTTTACTCGATGGCCTTTGCCGACGGTGTCATCGTGGGTGAGGAGGACTTTGTCTCTCACGACCGCTATGCCATCGAGGTAAAAGTTCCCGAGGAAGCTCAGACGGGTAAGATGGAGTTCTACACCGCCGACCTGACTGTTGTCGACAAGAGCAAGGTTGAATATCAGATTATCGAAAGTGAAACAGCCATCGAGATTGGTGTTCCCACCATTACCAGCCTGAAGGGCCGCCAGGAAGTGGAAGCCCTGGGCAATATTACCGCAAAGGCCGGTGAGACCATCAGCATCGCAGGTACTTACTTCAATGTAGCAGAGGATGTCACCATCGGTGGTGTCAGTGCTGCCGACCTGAAGATTGCCAACGATGGCACAGGTATCACCTTCACCCTGCCCGCCGAGGCTCCCGATGGCGACATCATCATCGTCTGCAAGTCAGGCGTAGAGGTTCCCGTCGGTACACTGACTACCGTGAAGCCCACCAATGGCATTGCTGCTCCGAATCCCGTCAAGGCCGGTGCCGAGCTGACCATCAGCGGTGCTGACATGGATGTCGTGACCGCTGTGACGTTCCCTGCCAAAGACGATGCTTCCATTGAGGGCGGCGAGATAGAGGTGGCTGCCGACAAGGTCATCGTCAAGGCTGTTCCTGAGAAGGCCGTCGATGGCAACCTGCAGCTGGTGATGGCTAACGGTCAGACTGTTGAGGTGGCCTTCACGCTGGTGAAGCCTACTGTTACCGGCTACGACAACGCT
>CAMOQW010000015.1 GCA_946623195.1 uncultured Prevotella sp. | reverse complement strand
GACATTCCGGACGCAAAGCGAAGGCTGGAAAAACTGAAGAAATAAGAAAAAGCGACTGGACGCGTCCGATTGAATGATTGGACGTGTCCGATTGAGTGATTGGACGTGTCCGATTGAGTGATTGGACGTGTCCGATTGAGTGACTGGACGCGTCCGATTGAGTGATTGGACGTGTCCGATTGAATGATTGGACGTGTCCGATTGAGTGATTGGACGTGTCCGATTGAGTGATTGGACGTGTCCGATTGAGTGATTGGACGTGTCCGATTGAGTGATTGGACGCGTCCGATTGAGCAAAAGTCCACGTCCGATTTGGCAAAAGTCCGCGTCCGCGACGGTATCATGACACAAAAAAAAGCGCGCCTACCCTCACGGGCCAGCGCGCCGACTTAGCTTTATTATTGAAAATTAGTAATGGTATTCGTATCGCTTAATCGATTCCGAACAGCGTGCGCAGTCCGCCGTCCACACCCGAGAAGCCCATGAAGGCGAGGCTCAGCAGTCCGGCCGACAGCAGTACAATGGCCATGCCGCGCATGCCCTTGGGCACGGAGACCAGCTCCAGCTGTTCGCGCATGCCGGCAAAGACGGTGAGAGCCAGCCCGAAGCCGATGGCCGTGGAGAAGGCATATACCACGGACTGCAGCAGGTTGAAGTCTTTCTGGATGACCAGTATGGCGACACCCAGCACGGCGCAGTTCGTCGTAATCAGCGGCAGGAAGATGCCCAGTGCCTGATACAGCGCGGGCGACACCTTCTTCAGGATGATTTCCACCATCTGCACCAGTGCGGCGATGACCAGGATGAAGGCGATGGTCTGCAGGTATTGCAGTCCGAAGGCGTCGAGCACGAACTTCTGCACCAGCCAGGTCACGATGGTGGCCAGCGTGAGCACGAAGGCCACGGCTGCCGACATGCCCAGCGAGGTGTCGATCTTCTTGGATACGCCGAGGAACGGGCAGATGCCCAGGAACTGCGACAGGATGATATTGTTGACGAATATCGCGCTAATGAAAATCAGTATGTATTCCATAACTCTTTATCCTCTTATTTTATTAACGATTGCAATCAGGAAGCCCAGCATGATGAATGCGCCCGGAGGCAGCACGAAGAGCAGGATGTTGTAGGTTTCGGGCACGAGCACCAGTCCGAACACGGAGCCCGAGCCGAGCAGTTCGCGGCAGATGCCGAGCAGGGTGAGTCCGAGGGTGAATCCCAGTCCGATGCCGATGCCGTCGAAGAGCGATGCCACGGGCGTATTCTTGGCCGCAAAAGCCTCGGCGCGTCCCAGTATGATGCAGTTCACCACAATCAGCGGTATGAACAGTCCGAGGGCGGCGTCGATGTCGGGCAGGTAGGCCTTGATGACCAGCTGCAGCATGGTGACGAAGGCGGCAATGACGACGATGAACACGGGGATGCGCACCTTGTCGGGCGTCACCGACTTGAGGCACGAGATGACGAAGTTGGTGCAGATGAGCACAGCCATCGTGGCCAGGCCCATCGACATACCGTTGATGGCCGAGGTGGTAGTGGCCAGCGTCGGACACATACCCAGCATCAGGACGAACGTCGGGTTCTCCTTGACGATGCCATTCTTGATGATATCTACGTAATTCATTTCTCTGTAGTTTACATGATTCCACACTTAATATATTACTCCGCCGGCGTAGCACGGTAGGCACGGTAGGCATTGTTCACGGCCAGCAGGAAGGCCCGGCTGGTGATGGTCGACGCCGTGATGGCATCCACCTGTCCGCCGTCCTTCGACACGGTGAGCGGCTCCTTGGGCGACTTGCCGATGATGTCGCCCTTCTGGCCCCGCTGGAACCACTTGTCGGCCTTGGCCCCCAGGCCCGGCGTCTCGGCGTGCTCCAGCAGCGTGTAGCCCAGGATGGTGCCCTCGGGATTGAAGCCGACGAGCACTTTCAGGTCGCCCCCGAAGCCGCCCGTAGCCGACTCCACGGCAGCCCCCAGGTCCTGGCCCTGAGCGTCCTTCACCTGATAAACGGTATAGGTCAGTTCCTTGCCCTTGCCGTCGTCCTGCTTCACCTCAACGGGTTCGCCGACGGTGATATTGTCAGACACCATGACGGTCCTGATGCCGTCGGCCAGCGCCTTCTCCTTCTGTGCGGCAATGGGGCCCTCGGTCATGTGGTTCACAGCGGCCAGCACGCCACCCATGATGACAGCCACGCCCGTGAGCACCAGCACCATATTAGTCAAAGATGATTCAAGCTTCTTCATAATCTTTCATTTTAAATTGTTCATCCTTCATCTTTCATTTATTTCGCAGGTGCCTCCCCATAACGTTTGGGCTTCACATAATTATTGATCAGCGGGGTGAACGCGTTCATAATCAGAATGGCGAACGACATACCCTCCGGATAGGCTCCCCAGTTGCGGATGACAACGGTCAGCACACCGATGGCGACACCGTAGATGAGCTGACCCTTGGCCGTCATCGGCGACGTCACATAGTCAGTAGCCATGAAGATGGCACCCAGCATCAGACCGCCCGACAGGATGACGCTGAAGGGGTCGGCGTAGGCAGGACTCACGGCGTGGCATACGGCTGCCAGGATGAAGACGGTGCCGATGATGCTCACCGGGATGTGCCACGTGATAATCCTGCGCCACAGCATGTAGGCCAGTCCCAGCAGCAGGGCCAGGGCACAGATTTCGCCCATGGCGCCGGCTCCGTCGGGATGGTTGCCCAGGAAGAGCGACAGCGTGTCGGGCAACTGGCCCAGTATCTGCTGAGCCTCCTCCGGCGTGTCGGCCTTGATGGCCTGCTTCATCAGAGCCAGCGGAGTGGCTCCGGTCTCAGCATCCAGGTAGCTACCCAGCTGGCCCACCTTCGGCCACGTCGTCATCTGCGCGGGGAATGCCACCAGCAGGGCGGCGCGTCCCACCAGTGCAGGATTGAACAGGTTGTTGCCCAGTCCGCCGAACGGCATCTTACCGAGTCCGATGGCAAACAGCGCACCGATGATGATAATCCAGATGGGCAGATTCGAAGGCAGGTTGAATCCCAGCAGCAGTCCCGTCAGCACGGCCGAACCGTCGCAGATGGTACAGCGCTCATTATGGAGCATGAACTTATTGATGGCCCACTCGAACAGCACGCAGGCCGCTACGCTCGTGGCGCACACGATGGCCGAGCCTATGCCGAAGAAATAGAACGACACCAGCAGCGCAGGCAGCAGGGCTATGATGACGCCATACATGTTGCGCTCCACGCTGTCCGTCCCGTGTGCGTGAGGCGATAGTGATACAATTAACTTTCCCATTGTATTCTAAATTAATTACTTTGATTCCTTTTTCTTTCTACTTATCCCTTTCACTTCTTGGGTGCAGCGGCTGCGGCACGTGCGCGGATGATGCCCATCACGGTGGTCTTTGCCATGCGGATGTTGTCCAACAGCGGGCGGTGGGCCGGACACGTAAACTGGCACGAGCCGCACTCTATGCAGCTCACCACCTCCTCATGCTCCGCACGCTCCCAGTTCTTCACGGCAGCCAACTTGGCCAGCAGGTAGGGTTCCAGGCCCATCGGACATGCGCTGACGCACTTGGCACAGCGGATGCAGGGCTGCGGCTCCTTGCGCACGGCCTCGTCGCCCGATATGATGGTCACCGAGTTGGTACCCTTGCAGATAGGCACATCCACCGACGTCAGCGCCTTGCCCATCATCGGTCCACCGGCCAGCAGCTTGTTGTCGCCTTCCGGCATACCGCCGCAGGCCGCTATCAGGTCGCTCATCGGCGTACCCATGCGCACCAGGAAATTGCCGGGCTTCTGCAGACGCTTGCCGGTCACGGTGGTATAGCGCTCAAACAGCGGCTTCCTCTTCATCACGGCCTCATAGACGGCGTAGGCCGTACCAACGTTCTGGACGATGGCACCTACGTTGACGGGGATAGCAGGCGGTGCAGGCACCTGACGGCGAATCACGGCATCCACCAGCTGCTTCTCGCCACCCTGCGGGTAACGCTGCTGCAGGGGAACTACCTCCACCGTGTATTCACTCTGGGCAAAAGCCTCGGCAGCCTTCCTGGTCAGCAGTTCGATGGCTGCGGGCTTGTTGGTCTCAATACCGATGTAGCCGGTGGTCACCTTGGCTCCCTTCATCAGCAGTTCCAGACCCACCAGAATCTCGTCGGCATGCTCCATCATCAGCCGGTAGTCGGCCGTGATGTACGGCTCGCACTCCACGGCATTGATGATTACGCACTCGGCCTTGGCCGTAGGCGGCGGCGTCAGTTTGATGAACGTCGGGAAGCAGGCACCACCCATGCCTACCACGCCGCCGGCCTTCACGCGGTTCACGATTTCCTCCGGCGTCAGTTCAGGGTGGTCTTTCACCAGTTCCAACTTGTCTGAGCGGTCAATGCTCTCTTCCCACTCGTCGCCCTCCACGTTAATGATAATCACGGGCTTACGATAGCCGGTGGCATCAATGGCCGTGTCAATCTTGAACACGGTGCCGCTGACACTCGAAAAGATGGGCGCGGAAACGAATCCGCCAGCCTCTGCTATCATCGTGCCCACCTTCACCTTGTCGCCCTTGGCGACGACGGGCTTTGCCGGTGCTCCTATGTGTTGCGACAGCGGGAATATAGCCTGCTTGGGCAGGGCGGCCACCACGGTCTTGACATCATGGGTCAGTTTGTTCTCTTCGGGGTGTACACCTCCGATGCGGAATGTTCTTGCGTTCATGCTTGGTCCTCCTTTCTTTCGTTAGTTGTTTCCGGAGTTTCAGGTTTAACCGGAGTTTCAGGAATTTCCGGCGTTACCTGGGTTACCGGCTTCGGCTTCGGGGCCGGGAAGTTCACGGCGTGGATGGCACCGGTCGGACAGGCAGCTACGCACTTCTTGCACAGCCTGCACTTCGTGTGGTCGATATAGGCCACGTTGCCCTCCACGGTGATAGCACCAAACTGGCACTCCTTGGCGCACTTGCCGCAACCGATGCAGGCTGCATCGCAAGCCTTCTTCGCCACGGGACCCTTGTCCTTGTTCACGCACGAGACGAACACTCTCCTACCCTTCGGACCCTTCTTACGCAGTTCGATGATGTGGCGCGGACATGCTTTCACGCAGGCTCCGCAGGCCACGCACTTCTCGTCGTCTACCTCGGGCAGTCCCGTCTCGGCATTCATGCGGATGGCGTCAAACTGGCAGGCTGCCACACAGTCGCCACAACCCAGACAGCCAAAACCGCAGGCCGTCTCGCCGGCACCGCAGGCATTCATAGCTCCGCAGGTTCGCAGGCCACTGTACTCTGCTATCTTCGGGCGCAGAGCACATGTTCCGTTACAACGCACCACGGCCACCATCGGGTCGCCGTTGGCAATGGCCATGCCTAACAGGTCGGCCACCTTACCCATCACTTCCTGTCCGCCCACCGGGCACATCAGACCCTCCAGGCTGCCGGCATCGGCACCCTTCACCAGGGCATCGGCCAGACCGCCACATCCAGCAAATCCGCAACCGCCGCAGTTAGCACCGGGCAGCGTCTCCTGAACCTGCGCGATGCGCGGGTCTTCATAGACGGCGAACTTCTTGGAGCAGACATACAGCACCAGGGCGGCTATCAGTCCGATAGCACCCAGCACTGCTACAGCAACAAAAATGAAATTCATAAAATACTTGTTTATTTATTTGTTATTAGCTTGAATTGTTATTCTATCACGAACGCCAGCTGCTCCCGCATCCTGTGCCGCAGCAGCCACAATAATATATAATAAGGTATAAGAGCCGCCAGCGCGCTCAGTGCCGCCAGCCCCTCGCTGCCCGTCGTCAGCAGCACGGCCACGAGCACTCCCACCAGCACCACGAAAGGCAAGCCGAAGGCCCACAGCAGAGCCCTGGCAGCCACCGTTCCGGTAGTGGTCACCGTCACCACATCGCCCACCCTATAGCGGTCAGCATGGGCAGCACCAGTCACGTCGACCACCTTCTCCTTTGACTCTGCCGCATTACAGTATCCCGCCACCTTACAGGCAGCACATGCAGAAGTCTGAACGATGCGCACATGGACGCCGTCGCCGTCGATACTCTCAATAACCCCCGAATGACTTATTTTAGTATTCATAGTTTGCAATCTCGAGTTTGCAAATGCAAAGGTAGTAAAAAATTCGCAATCCTGCGTAGGAAATGTGTTTTTTTTCAGAAAATAACCGTAATCGTTTGCAGTTTACCGCAGTCGGAGACCATCGCCCACACGGATGACATAGTCGGGCGACAAGTCGTTCAACTTATACAGGTTGCGCAGTCGGATGCCGTATTTCTGGGCTATCAGGTACATCGACTCGCCGTCACGGACGTAGTGCAGACGGCCCTTGTAGTCCTTGGGAGCCTTGCGGCGCTTCTTCTTCAGCCACACGAACTCACCCTCCTCGAGGGCATCATCCTTGTCGCGCTCGTTATACTTGGCCAACTTGCGGTACGACATGTCCATGTCCTCAGCCACCGTGCGGAACGTATCGCCGCGTCGGGCCACCACGTAGTAGTTGTCGTTAAAGTGATACACCCGGCGCAATATGCCCTGATGGCGGGCCTGCTCCAGCTGGTATTTGTCGTAATGCCTGGCCTTGTCGTAGCGGTCCAGCTTGTAGACTTGGATAATCTCTATCAGCCGCCGGGCATAAGTAGGACTGGTGGCATAGCCGCAGGCCTTCAGCCCTTTTGCCCAACCCTTATAGTCGGTCGTCTTCAGCTTGAACAGCCGGCTGTAGCGCTGACTGCCGCGCAGGAATTCCGAATGGTCAACAAAGCTGTCGTAGGCATTGTCGTAAGCCCTGAAGCACTCGCCCCGCTCATCGTCATCGTGATAGGACGTACGCCCCTTCCAGCCATGACACTTGATGCCGAAGTGGTTGTTCGACCTGCGCGTCAGCTCGCTGCTCCCGGCCCCCGACTCCAATACCCCCTGCGCCAGGGTAATGCTGGCCGGAATGCCATACTTGTGCTGCTGTTCGATAGCCACATCCTTGTAAAGGTCGAAATACTCCTGGTACCGCTGGTTCCAGACCACATGCTGTGCCGCAGCATCCAGGCCGCCGCATACAGCCACCAGAAAGACGAATATATACCGTTTCATGAAAAAAAAATGCTTTTGGTTTGCAAAAGTAAGGAAAAATAATTATATTTGCAACAGAAATCGGAATAATATGGAAGATTTAGTACTGAAATCGACAATTCACGTCGCACAGCTGTCGGAATTGACCGAAGCGGAACGTTCACTCGTGCAGCAGGCCATCGACGCCACCAGCCGTTCCTATGCCCCCTACTCACGCTTTCACGTCGGTGCCGCCCTGCTGCTGCGCAACGGCATGACGTTCATCGGATGCAACCAGGAGAACGCCGCCTTCCCCGCCGGCCTATGTGCCGAGCGTACGGCCCTCTTTGCTGCCGGAGCCAACTATCCCGACCAGCCCGTCGTGATGATGGCCATAGCAGCCCGCAACGAACAGGGCGAACTGCTCAGCGACCCCGTCACCCCGTGCGGCACCTGCCGACAAGTACTCATCGAGACGGAGACGCGCTTCAAGCATCCCGTCCGAATCCTGCTCTACGGCCAGCGCCACGTCTACATCGTCGACGGCATCAGCAAGCTTATGCCACTATCATTCACGGAATTTTAAAACTCTGCTTTCTCCAGCACTTGCAGGCCCTTCTTCGTACAGAATCCGCGAAGGGGAACCAGCAGCAGAGTGGCGAACAGTTCCTTGAAGTCATACTTTTCAAAAAGCTGCATATCAGCCAGATACTTCCCTACGGCATCAAACAGGTGGGGCAGCAAGTCGTAGTTGACATCCTTGCGGAAATAGCCTTCCTGCACGCCGCGCAGCAGGAAGTCACGGAAATAGACAAACGTGCTCTCCCGGTTTCTGTTGATGTAGTCAACCACATGCGGATACTTCTGGATGTCCAGGTAGAACTGTGTACAGACATGCTGTGTCTCCTCCGCCTTCAAGCGATAGGCATGCAGTATGACGTCCATCACGTTGTGCGACTCGGCATACAGCCGCATCTGCTCCCTCTTCTCGCGGTCATACTTCATGATGCCCTGATAGAGCAGCGTCTCCTTGTCTTTGTAGATTTCGTAGAGGGTACGCTTCGAAATACCCATCATCTGGGCCACGTCGTCCATCTTGACGGCACGAACGCCACGGGTCGCAAAGGCCCGTATGGCCGTATCCAGAATGCGCGTCTTGAGCGCCTGACGATACGATGTGGTTTCCTTTATTTCCTGCATAAGTATTAAATTTCGGTGCAAAGTTACTAAAAAGTTGCTAAAAAAGGCAGGTTTTCCGTGGCTTTTTCGTAATTTTGCACCTCGGAAAAGAAAACAAAGACATAACAACACGCTTTTTTGATATGGTAAAGATTTCTAAGGAAGCCGCCCTGCAGTATCATGAGACAGGACGTCCCGGCAAGATTGAAGTGAAGCCCACCAAGGCCTATCGTACACAAACCGACCTCTCGCTGGCTTACTCGCCAGGCGTAGCTTATCCCTGTCTGGAGATTCAGCAGAACCCGGAGGATGCCTACCGCTATACCGACAAGGGCAATCTGGTGGCCGTCATCAGCAACGGTACAGCCGTATTGGGTTTAGGCGACATCGGAGCCATGAGCGGCAAGCCCGTCATGGAAGGCAAGGGTCTGCTGTTCAAGATATATGGCGGCATCGACGTGTTCGACATCGAGGTCGACGAGAAAGACCCCGAGAAGTTCTGCGAAGCCGTCGAGCGCATAGCCCCCACTTTCGGCGGCATCAACCTGGAAGACATCAAGGCCCCCGAATGCTTCTATATTGAGGACCGCTTGAAGCGCACCCTCGACATCCCCGTGATGCACGACGACCAGCACGGCACGGCCATCATTTCGGCCGCCGGACTGAAGAATGCCCTGGAGGTCGTCGGCAAGGACATCCGTCAGGTAAAGATCGTGGTCAACGGTGCCGGTGCCGCCGCCATCTCGTGCACCAAGCTCTACATGGCCCTCGGTGCCCAGAAGGAGAACATCCTGATGCTCGACTCCAAGGGCGTCATCCGCAGCGACCGCGAAGGGCTGAACGAACAGAAGCGATTCTTTGCCACCGACCGCCGCGATGTCAGCACGCTGGAGGAAGCCGTACGCGGTGCCGACGTCTTCGTGGGTCTCTCCAAGGGCAACGTGCTCACCAAGGACATGGTACGCGCCATGGCCCCCAGCCCCATCATCTTTGCACTGGCCAACCCCGTTCCCGAAATTTCCTACGAGGACGCCATGGAGGCCCGCCCCGACGTGCTCATGTCGACCGGGCGCACCGACTATCCCAACCAGATCAACAACGTCATCGGCTTCCCATACATCTTCCGCGGCGCCCTGGACGTGCACGCCACAGCCATCAACGAGGAGATGAAGCTGGCTGCCGTACATGCCATTGCCGACCTGGCCAAGCAGCCCGTGCCCGATGTCGTGAACGATGTCTACAAGGTGAACAACCTGCACTTCGGCCGCGACTACTTCATTCCCAAGCCCGTCGACCCGCGCCTCATCTCCGAGGTGAGCGCCGCCGTGGCCAAGGCCGCCATCGACAGCGGTGTGGCCCGCAAGCACATCACTGACTGGGAGGAATACAAGAACTCGCTCTCCGTGCTGCTGGGCCAGGAGACCAAGCTCACCCAGAAACTCTATGCCACCGCTGCTGCCCATCCGCAGCGCGTCGTCTTTGCCGAAGCCGTCCACCCCACCATGCTCAAGGCCGCCGTACAGGCCAGGGCCGAGGGCATCTGCCACCCCGTGCTGCTGGGCAACGACGAGGTGATAGAGAAGATGGCCCGCCAGCTCGACCTCAACCTGGAGGGCATCGAGATTGTCAACCTGCGCCATCCGTCAGAGCAGGAGCGCCGCGAGCGCTATGCCCGCATCCTGACCGAGAAGCGCCAGCGCGACGGCTACACCTTCCAGGAAGCCAACGACAAGATGTTCGAGCGCAACTACTTCGGCATGATGATGGTAGAGACCGGAGAAGCCGACGCCTTCATCACCGGCCTCTATACCAAGTATTCTAACACCATCAAAGTGGTCAACGAGGTCATCGGCATCCGTCCTGAGTATAAGCACTTCGGAGCCATGCACATCATCAACTCCCCCAAGGGCACGCTCTACATCGCCGACACGATGGTCAACGAGAATCCCGACACCGACACCCTCGTCGACATCGCCAAGCTGGCAGCCACCAGCGTGCGATTCTTCAACGAGAAGCCTGTCATCTCCATGATCAGCCACTCCAACTTCGGCTCCTCACAGAGCGACGGTGCCCACAAGGTGCGCTATGCCACAGAGAAGATGCAGCAGCTATACCCCGACCTGGCCATCGACGGCGAGATGCAGCTGGGCTTTGCCCTCGACCGCGAGCTGCGCGACGAGCAATACCCCTTCACACGCGTCAAGGGCAAGGATGTCAACACCCTCGTGTTCCCTAACCTGACCTCAGCGCGCTCCAGCTACAAGATGCTGCAGATGCTCGATGCCGACGTGGAAATCATCGGCCCCATCCAGATGGGTCTGAACAAGGCCATCCACTTCATCGACTTCGGCGCCTCCGTCCGCGACGTCGTCAACATCGTGGCCGTGGCCGTCATCGATGCCTACGTGGAAAAGGTGAAGAACCGCATCAGCAGCGCTGCCGCCAACGTCAGATAAACCGTCATGATGAGGAAGATACAACTAATCATGCTGGCATTGCTGGCAACATTGGCCGTGCATGGCGAGGACCACCTGACGCCCAACGAGCAGCAGGCGCGCCGCATGTTCATGGACATATATAATAAGGTGTATGGCAACGAAGGGGCTTCGCTGCACTACAAGGTGAACATCATCGGCATCTACAAGACGGAGGGCACGATATGGACCAAGGGCAAGAAGAGCAAGTTTACCGACGAGCGCTATACGGCCTGGAACGACGACGTGACCTACTATCGCTACGAGCGCAAGAAGAACACGGTGACCGTCTACAACGCCCACTCCGAGGAGCGCGACAAGTATGCCACCAAGTTCAAGTTCGAGCCCGACAACTACAAGTACAGCATCAAGGACTCCAGCAAGGGCTACAACATCACGCTGAAGGCCAAGAAAGGCGTGAAGGGCATCAAGGAGGCCCGCGTGCTGATAGACAAGAAGACCCGCCACCCGCTGAGCATCCGCATCAAGGTGGGCATCTTCCATACCACCATCAAGATCAGCAATTTCAAGGCCGGCGGCATCAGCGACAACCTGTTTCATTTCCCCCGCGAACAATACAGAAACTGCGAATTCATCGACAAACGGTAAGCCCCATGCCCGAGAGTCTCTTGGTTCTTTCCTATTATGATATGGCACCCGACGTGGTGGCCTTCAGCACCACCCGTCAGGGCGGATGCAGCACGGGCAACTATGCCTCTTTGAACATCAACCCCTACTGTGGTGACGACGAAGGGCACATGGCTGCCAACCGCGAGGCATTGTGCCAGCTGTTAGGCATCAGCGGCGACCGCCTTGTGATGCCCCACCAGACCCACCAGACCCGCATGGCCTGCATCGACGAGGCATTCATGGCTCTGCCCCAGGCTGAGCGACAGACGGCATTAGAGGGTATTGACGCGCTAATGACCAACCTGCCGGGCGTATGTATCGGGGTGAGCACGGCCGACTGCATCCCACTCCTACTCCACGACCCGCTGCACCGCGCCATCTGCGCCATTCATGCAGGCTGGCGGGGCACCGTGGCGCGCATAGTCCAGCAGGCTGTAAGGGCCATGTCGGCCACCTACGGCACACGGCCCGCCGACCTCACGGCACAGATAGGTCCCGGCATCAGCCTTGACAGCTTCGAGGTGGGCCAGGAGGTCTACGATGCCTTCGCCGTTGCCGGTTTCGACATGCCAACCATCAGCAGAAAATATGCCAAGTGGCACATCGACCTGCCTGAATGCAACCGCCTGCAACTCCTGGCCAGCGGGTTGCGGGCAGAGCGCATCCGGCTGAGCGGCATCTGCACTTACAAAGCCTGCGACACCTACTTCTCAGCCCGTCGCCTCGGCATCCGCTCAGGGCGCATCTTCACCGGCATCCTTTGCCGCTGACGACACCCAACCCTTCCACTCCCCTACGAGAAAAGGAAAGGCTGCGCAATAAGGGCGGGTTATTGCGCAATAAGGCAGGGTTATTTTCCAATAAGGGCGGGTTATTGTGCAATAAGGCTGGGTTAATTTGTCGATTTTCGTGGCGGATTCCTGTCGGTCGTTCAATGCCATATATATATAGTGGCATTGAACGACCGACAAAAATCTTTCCGCGGTCACTTACCTCCCGACGCGAATCCAGTCGGCATCTATCCAGCCCTTGTCAACCTTGGGGTTGGTCTCTACGGCCACGAAACCGAACTTGGCACCTATCCACTTGCCTTCCTTCATCTGGTACTGGCCACCGCAGTCGGTGAACTTCTTGCCGTTCAGGCTCCAGGCGAAGCTGACCAGGGGTTTGCCGCCATGAGCTGCTCCGGCCTCGGCATTGGTGACGCGCAGGCGCAGGTAGATGTCTTCGTGGATGCCGGGCTTATAGTCTATCTGGTCTTCGGCGGTGGGCTTCAGCGTAGCCACCACCTCCTCCTGCTGAGCCTTGCCACGGTCGGCATCCTGACAGGTGAGGATGACGAGCTTGAACTCCCGGCCCTCGCGGCGCACCACCAGAGCCTGGTAGTTGTGGCCCATCATGATGATGCCGCCCATCTGTCCGTCGGCTTTCGACGTGAAGCGCATCTTGGCGGTAGCGGTAAACTCGTCGGCAGGGGTCTTCTGCAACAGCATGTTGGGCACCTCCCAGAGGTTTTTCCAGCCCTCGCTGAGTTTATGGGTATAGATGCGCATGGTGCCAAAGGCGGTGGGCATGCCGAAGAACTGGTGGTAGTTGGCGTGCCACTGCCATTGTTTGCCGAGCAGGGGCGAATTGAACTCGTCGCTCTCCTGGGGGTTGACGATGACGTTGCTGGACGACTGGGGCTTCTTGTATGTAGTGACGGGCTCACCCTTCTTGCCCATGACGGGCCATCCGGTAGACCAGTCGACGGGGTTCAAGTGCACCACGCGACCATAGGCCTCCTTGTCCTGGAAGTGCAGGAACCAGTCTTCACCATACTTGTTGTGCACCCAAGCGCCCTGGTGAGGGCCGTTGATTTTTGTTTTGCCCTGCTGCAGCACGATTTTGTGCTCATAGGGTCCGTAGGGTGACTTGGCGCGCATGGCCAGCTGATGGCCCGTGGGTACGCCGCCTGCCGGACACATAATCCAATACCAGCCCTCGCGCTTGTAGAACTTGGGGCCCTCGCAGGTGCGGTGCTCGGTGCCGTTGCCGTCGAACACGATGACGGGTTCGCCGATGGCTTGCGTGCCCTCCTTATTCAATTCGCGCACGCACAAGACAGAGGCAAACTTGGAGCGCGAGTTGGCCCATCCGTTCACCAGATAGCAGCGGCCGTCGTCGTCCCAGAGCGGCGTGGTGTCGATGATGCCCTGTCCGGCTATCACGCAGACGGGCTGCTCCCACTCGCCGGTCGGGTCGCCATTTTTGGTCTTCACCATGTAGCAGCCATAGTCGGGGTCGCCCCAGTAGATGTAGTACTGGCCCTCGTGGAAGCGGATAGAGGGGGCCCACACGCCGGCACCGTGACGGGGCTGGCTGAAGTGTTCCAGCAGCCGGGCGTCGCCCTCGTAGAGATTGCGCAGGGCATAGCCCACTATCTGCCAGTTCACCAGGTCGCGGGAGTGCAGGATGGGCAGTCCGGGCGTACACTGGAACGAGCTGGCCGTCATGTAGTAGTCTTCGCCGGAGGGCCCCACGCAGACGTCGGGGTCGCTGTAGTCGGCATTGATGACGGGGTTGGTGTAGGTGCCGTCGCCATTGTCGGGCGACCACACCTGCGATTTGTACTGCGCGCCGGCCATCAGTGGCAGGGCGGCAGCCAGTAGAAATAGTTTTCTCATATACGTTGGATTTTGATCTTGTAATCTCATATACGCTGTATTTTAATCTTGTAATGGTCTTCCGAGCAGACAACGCGCATCACCGACGGCAGCGGACAGCAGTGCTGCAGGCCGAGGGCCACGTGGCCCATGGTGCGGCGCAGGTTGAGCTCCACGCAGGGATGCAGCAGGAATCCCTGTGCATCGGGGCGTGCCACCACCATCATATCGACCCCGAACGGCCCCTGGTAGGGATGGTTCTGCAGGCGGCTGAAGCTCTGGCAAATCTCTTCTTGAACATCGCGCAGCAAACGCTCTGGCAGATAGCGGCTTATCATCTCCATCTTCTCCTCCTCGGAGGCGATGATGTTCCCCTGATAGGCTCCGTTCTCCGTCTGGAAGAGCGACAGTCCAGAATAGCGCGCCGCCCCCTGTCCGTCGGCCTCAAACTCCATGGCGAAGTCGCGCACCTTACGGTAGTGAGGCTCTATGGCGACCGCCCCCTGCCTGCGGATGACGCCCGCCATCCAGCGCTCTACCGCCGGTGCCATCTGGCCACCGACGAAGCGCACGCCCCGCCCGCTGCTGCTCCAGGGCGCCTTCACCACGATGCTCTGCCAGCGGGCCAGTGCGTCGGCAGCCTCGCCCAGGCTGCGGGCCATCACCGACTCGCCCGTGCGCCCCGGACCCTGCAGCAGTGGCAGCATCGCCACGGCCGTGGCACGGCTCGACAGCTGGCGGATAAGCCGCAGCCGCTCGTCGCCGGGCAGCACCTCAGCCCTTACCCCCCTGCGCAGCAGAAAGGCCTTGAGGGCGGCGTCCCATCCCCAGGGCTCTATCCTGCTGATGTCGATGACCGAAAGCATCTGTTTCTCTACAAACCGCCCGAAAGGCCGGTTCATCAGGCGGCGGAAGCGCTGCTCCGCCTCGTCGGCATGCTCTACGAGCACACACTCGCCGGCACCGGCCCACAAGGCCGGCAGGAACCCCACGTCGCTGCGCAACTGCCGCCCGGCATGGGGTGCTGTGAAATTGCTCAGGCCTGACGCCAGGGCAATGTCGTGTTCTGGATTGAAAATATGTAGTTTCATCGTTACAGGCTACAATATATGTAGTTTCGTCGTTACAGGCCACAAAATTACATAAAATATTTCTTTTCTTACCCTTTTTTTTGGTATTCTTGATAAATAACCGTAATTTTGCAGGCAAATCCTAATAAATACATCATAAAAATATGCCAGTAAAAATACTTAGTGTCGATGACGAGAACGACCTCGAGTTGCTCCTGACACAATACTTCAGACGGAAAATCAGGAAGGGAGAGTATGAGTTCCACTTTGCCCACAACGGCCTTGAGGCCCTTACCATGCTCCTCAGGGAGAAGGACTTCGACATCATCCTGAGCGACATCAACATGCCCGAGATGGACGGCCTGACGCTGCTCACGAAGGTGAACGAGCTGCGTAACCCCGCGCTGAAGTGCATCATGGTGTCGGCCTATGGCGACATGGGCAACATCCGCCAGGCGATGAACAACGGGGCCTTCGACTTCGCCACGAAGCCCATCGACCTCGACGACCTCAGCCTTACCATCGAGAAGGCCATCGAGCAGATACATTATATCAAACAGGCGCAAGAGGAGCATACGCAGCTGGAATTGCTGAAAACAGACCTGGCTGTGGCCGCCGAGATACAACAGGCCATCCTGCCTCGCATCTTCCCGCCGTTCCCCGAGAACGAGCATGAGCTGGATCTGGCAGCATTGATGACTCCCGCAAAGGATGTGGGCGGCGACTTCTACGATTTCTTCCGCATTGACGACGACCACATCGGCGTGGTGATGGCCGACGTCAGCGGGAAAGGTATACCGGCCGCTATCTTCATGGCTGTCAGCCGCACACTCATCAGGACCGTAGGACTACAGGGCGGAACGCCGGGAAAGTGTCTGACTAAATCCAATGAGCTGCTAAGCAAGGAGTCTGCTGACTGTATGTTCGTTACCGTATTCTATGCTATCTACAACATCAGGACAGGAGAACTGGCTTATTGCAACGGAGGCCACAACTCACCTTTTATCCTGCGGGCCAACGGTATGGTAGAACAGCTGCCTCAGAGCGTAAACACTGTTGTGGGCTGTATTGACGGTGTCACGTTCGAAGAGCACAATGCACAGCTGCATCCGGGCGATACCCTGCTGATGTATACTGATGGCGTGAACGAGGCTTTCAACGTATCGTTAGAAGAATATGGCGAGACGCGCATGGAGCAGGTTCTGGCCTCGATGAAAGGAAAGGACTGTAGCGATATCATTAACGGTCTGTTGGACGATGTACGCACTTTTGCGGGTGAGGCGCCACAAAGCGACGACATCACCATCATGGCTCTGAAGCGTAAAGCATGAAAATATTCGGAAAGACAAGTACTCTCCTGGTTTTGTGTCTCACGTTACTCGCAGGGGGCGGCTGTATCGGCATCTACATGATGTACGAAAGGGAAACCCGTAAGACGGAGGAACTAAAAGTACAGATAGAAGAGCTGAGCAAGAAGGAGAACAGGTCAGCCATCATGCAGAGCATCAATGCCCAGATGGAGGAGATAGCCCTGCAGGAACGTCAGATAAGTGACGAACAGCGCGAGGCTGCCGAGCAACAGACGAAGGTGGCCGAAGAAATGAGACGCCACGCAGAGGCAGAGCAGCAGAAAGCCTTGACCGCACAGCACCTGGCCCAGCAAGCCGAGGAGACAGCCAACACCCAGCGCATCATCGCAGAGAACCAGCGTACACAGGCTGAATTCTCCAAAAGGGTTGCTGACACGTTGAGCTATCTCACACTGGCCAGACAACTGGGCAATGTGGCTATCACGCAATATCAGACCGGCCATACAGAACTGGCCAACCTGTTAGCCTATGCCGCCTGCGTATATACACGACGTTATAACGGTGATTTATATTATCCAACCATCCATCAGGCACTGGTGATGACCAGTCAAAGCAAGCGCCAATGGAACCGCCATAAGGGACCGATAGAGTGCATCAGCTTCCTGTCTGGTAATAAAGTGCCGCGCTTTCTGACCTGTAGCAGCTATGGTGAACTATTCTCCCACCAAGCCGACGGTTCCCATTTGCGTACCGACTCGCTGTTCACCAATAAAAGCTATGACTTCCGCGATGTGAAGACAGACCGGCGTACAGGAGCCATATTAGCTGTCAGCCGGACAGGTCATCTGCTGGTCCGTCAGAACGGCAAGAACATCATCCACGAAATCAGCGGTATCGGACACCCTTTGCGCCTGGACACCGTCGGTAACGAGCTGCTCATCATCGGCGACCGCGGACTGGCACGTATAGACCGTAAGAGTTGGCAACAAAACGGCAGCAAGCCGCTGCCCTATAAAATAGTAACCGTCTGTCGGGTAAAAGGCATACCTTTCGTCTTCGACGATCAAGGCGGCATGCATAAGATTTTCAGTCTCAACCGTCAGGACAATCAGCGTGTGCCTTTCAGCGGACAGGTGACCGCCTATGCCAGTTCCAACAGCATCGGCATCCAGGCCTACGGCATGAAAGACGGCACTATTTACTATATTGACCGCCAAGGCAAGTCGTACAAACTGGTGGGGCACCGCTCACGCATCTCGAAAATCAAGATCAACGGATGGCGCATCTATTCTGCCAGCTACGACGGCACCATCAACCTATGGATGGTTGACAACACAAAGATAGAACCCATTCCCATCGCCCAAACTAACGGCTGGATCATTGACTTCAACTTTGACAGCGACAAGAACTATATCTGGTGTGGCGACTATAAAGGCACACTTACACGTACTATCATGTCCGTACCCGTTATGACCACCCAACTGAAAAGTCTGATAAAACGCAATCTGACACGCGATGAGTGGAACTATTATATAGGAAGCAACATACCGTACGAGACATTTACAGGAAGGGAGGCCGTCAAATGAGAAAGTTAGCACTACTCGTCGCCCTCCAAATCTGCGTGACCCTGCAGATGACGGCACAGGGCCTCCCCTTCATCCGAAACTACCCGGCAACGGAGTACAACGGACACAATCAGAATTTCGACATCATCACTGGCGACGACGGCACCATCTATGTGGCCAACTTCGAAGGCCTGCTCTACTTCGACAATGCGGAGTGGCACATGCTCCACACGCCAGGAGTCACACGTATCACCAGTCTATACCGCGATTCTAAAAATATCATCTGGACCGGGGGGTTCAATTACATAGGCTACCTGACCACAACCGCCAAAGGAGAACTGAGGCTCAAGACACTGACCGCTACGCCGTTTCATGGCGAGGTAAACTGGATCTGGGAGAAAGACGGCTCCATATGGTTTCTTACCAGTGGCAATCAGATATTCAGCATCACAGGCGAGAAGATAGAACGGCATCCGGAAGCCACTACGCCCACAACGGGCTTTGCCACCCTTAGCGACAAATTACACATCAACCAAATTCAACAGCTGGGAAACGGACTGCAGGCACTGGCCACAAACGGCGACGGTGTGATTATTACGGATCAGAATGGCAACAGACTTTTCAGTATCAAGGAACAGGACGGACTATGCTCAGACAACGTGGCACACATTACCTTTAATAAGGGTCAGCTATGGGGTGCCACAGACAACGGCGTCTTTGTCATTTCCTTCCCTTCGGCTTTCTCACGTTTCACGACAACAGAAGGACTGCGCGGCGAAGTGCTGTCGCTGCTGAAATCAGGCGGCCACATCTACGCCGGAACACTGAGCGGACTCTACCGGAAGGAAGGTCGCCGTTTCGTGCCTGTCAATGAAATCACTCATACCACGTGGCAACTCATCAGCCATGGTGACCATCTGCTGGCAGCCACCATGGACGGAGTATTCCGTGTCAACAACAACGGCAGCGTCAGGCGGCTTACCTCTGCCAGCGTACTGTCGCTGATGGCTGACGGCGAAAACTTCTATAGCGGCGAGATGGACGGTCTGTACTACAACCATGCTGACGGGACGAGGCAGAAACTGAACAGTATTGAAAAGGTGGTACGCATTCTGAAAGACAACATCAGCTGCATCTGGCTGCAGACCATCTACGGCAAGATATGGAAAGGCAAACGGGGGGACGACTTCGTTGCCCTCACATCTGAAAAAGACAATTTGGAAGTGGCCACTCTCGTCAACAATGGCGGTATGATTTACCCCATCGTTGCCAACACTAAAAAGCCCTTCCCCTACCCTCTGTTCTCGTATTCCGACAACAACGGAGTCATCTGGCTGACTAACAACAAGGGGCGCGGTCTGTATGCATTCACTGACGAGGCAGTTGACGCCAAATTGTCCAGACTGGTAAAACCTTTCATGGACTACTCAGTAAGAGCTGTGCTGCAAGACGGAAATAAGCTTTGGGTAGGCGGTGAGCGAGGCATATTCACTATTGACACCGACGTTGAGCCGATGCTGATGAAAACCAAGCCCGAAGTGCTGCTGCGTAGCATCACCCTGCGCGAAGACAGTGTGTTGTACGGAGGTTACGGGCAGCAGCCCCAATCGCTGCCGACCTTGGCCAGCAACGAACGTCACCTTCGCATCCACTATTCGTTGAATTTCCCTGTCGCCATAGGCAAACCTGAGTTCCGCTATCGTGTCAACGATAACAAGTGGAGCCAGTGGGATGACGATAATAGCGTTGAGATGATCAATCAGCCCTATGGCACCAATATATTAGAGATACAGGGCCGTGATGCCTTCGGACGCACTTCCGATGTGGTCAGGCTGAACATCAACTATGACTTCCCGCTCTACATGCGCTGGTACATGATGGCTCTTTACGTTATCGCCCTCGCCCTGACAGTCTACTTGCTGATACGTTTCCGTCTGAGCCGCCTCGAAAAGGAGAAAGTGCGACTGGAGAACATCGTAAAAGACAGGACTGCCGAAGTGGTGCGGCTGGAGAAAATGGCCACCGTCGGTAAACTGACGCAAGGACTGATAGACCGCATACTTAACCCCCTGAACTACATCAACAACTTCAGCAAACTCTCGCAGGGACTTGTCAAGGACGTGACCGCTAATATTGAGGACGAGAAAGACAACATGGACCAGGAGAACTACGAAGATACGATGGATGTACTCAATATGCTGGAGGTCAACCTTCAGAAAGTCGGCGAACATGGCGCCAACACCACCCGTACGCTGAAGGCTATGGAGGAAATGCTGAAGAACCACTCTGGAAATTTGGCGCCTATGGACCTTTGTGCCATGCTGAAGCAGAACCACAAGATGATAGAGAACTACTATAAGAACGAGATTGCCCTGCACCATATCGACATCAGTTTCCAACTGCCCAGTACACCGCTGATGATCAACGGTAACACAGAGTTGCTCAGCAAGACGGTAATGAGCCTGCTGGCCAATGCCGTATATGCCGTATGTAAAAAGGATGAGAAGAAAGAACGAACTGAGTCCGGTCTCGCTATCAAGTTGAAACTCCATCAATCGGGCAAGACTGCCTATCTGACCATCCACGACAACGGAACCGGTATCAGCGAGAATATCCTCCACAAGATATTTGACCCGTTCTTCACTACCAAGACAACAGGTGAAGCCTCAGGTGTAGGACTCTACCTGAGCAAGGAAATAACCCAGAATCACGGTGGCGACATCACCGTCGAGTCTGTAAAGAATGAATATACCGAGTTCACCATTACTTTACCAACCCTATAAAGCCAATAGCTATGGAGAAAGAATTAGAGACACTGCAACAGCAACTGAAGGAACAGGAGAAACTGGCCGCCCTCGGCATACTCAGTGCCGGTATAGCCCACGAGATACAGAACCCGCTCAACTTCGTCATTAACTTCAGCAAAATGTCAGACAAGTTGCTGAACGACCTAGCCGAGATTGTCGAAGACAATGCCGAGCGTTTTTCAGACGACGACCGCCAGGAAGTAGACGACATCGTCGCCGACCTGAAAGAGAACTTGAGCAAGATAGTAGAACACGGCGAGCGTGCCATCAACATCATTCAGGGTATACTACTTGTCTCGCGGGGAAACGAGAGCGAGTTCATACCCTCAGACGTCTGCCGTATCGTGAAGGAGTATGTATGGCTGTCCTATCACGCCATGCGCGCCAGTCATAAAGGTTTTAACCTTACTATTCACGAAGACTATCAGGAGGGAATCCCGATGGTGCGAGTGATTCCCCAGGACATCAGCCGTGCCGTGCTCAACCTGATGAATAATGCATGCTATACCGTCTGGCATAAACAGCAACAGCAAGATGGCAACTACTCACCCACCATTGATGTGAAGGTCAGCAGTGACGGCACCAATATCATCATCGTCATTAAAGACAATGGCGAAGGCATGAACGATGAAGTGAAGGTACGGCTTTTCGAAAATTTCTTCACGACCAAGCCTGTAGGACAAGGCACAGGACTGGGCATGTCTATCACACGCGACATCATAGAAAACAAGCATCAAGGCAGCCTGAGCTTTGAAAGTCAGGAAGGCATTGGCACCACATTCACCATGACTTTTCCCATCAAGAAATGACGCATGCCCGGTTTCTTTACATATTGTTGATCGCTCTTCTGTCTGCTGTCCCGTTGTTAGCACAAAACGATAACCATACGCAGTTGCTGGAGCAAGCCGGCGAGAACTATGAGCTGGGGCAGTTTGACCAGGCGTTGGAATTGCTTCTGAGTAACATCGGCAACATGCATACAGCCGACAAGCAGAAGGCACTGCGCCTAATAGCCTTGTGCTATTTGGCACAAGACAAAGAAGCCGAAGCCGAACGCTATGCCAGTCAGCTGATAGAGCTCAACAACTTCTACAATACCGTCAATGATCCTATCCGTTTCGAAGATATGGTCAACCGGCTGAAGGCAGGCCACATCACCACCATTACCACGGCTTCCAGCGTGTCGGAGACCATCAACGAGGCTCCTGTACCCGTCACCATCATCACCAGCGAGATGATTGAGAGCCTGGGCTATAACAAGCGTCTGGGCCAGATACTGGCCACCTTCGTTCCCGGTATGGCAGAAGTGTCGACAGGGCAAGAAGATAACATGTCGATGCATGGTGCATTCAACGTCTATCAGGAACTCATACTCGTCATGGAGAACGGTCACCGGCTGAACAACCGTTTTATAAATAGCTGTTCGATGGACTACGCCATCAGCACGGAGAAGATAGAACGCATCGAGGTGTTGCGCGGTCCGGCGTCTTCTCTATACGGCAACGTGGCGCTATCGGCTGTGGTGAACATTATCACCAAGAGCGGAAAGGACGTTGACGGTGTGAAGGCCAAGTACGGCTACGGCTCGTTCAATACGCATAAGGCAGACCTGGTGGCCGGCACCCGTTTTATGGATGCTGACATCTTGGTATGGGGCTCATTCTACCGGTCTGACGGACAATTGATTCCAGCGCGTGACGCCAAGGAGTACAATAACCATTTCCTAACTGACATCAACCCAAAATTCAATGCCTTTGTTGATGCCTATAAGGACACACCAAGCTATGACATCGGCATGTCATTCAAATACAAGGGGTTTGACATCATGTTCTCCAGGAAAAACAGCAAAAAACTGACGCAGTATGGTAGCATGGGTTATTACGATTACGACAAGTACAGAAGCATGGATGGCATCATGCCCGGAAAGGGAATAGAGGAAAATCATGTCGAAATTGGCTACACCCGTATGCTCGGAAACGTAACGCTCAACGCCTCGGCTTACGGCGACTGGTATGCCCATCATTTTTACGAGGCTGCCGGTGATGAGTCAGTCAAAGAGCCGGATGATGAGTTCACGCTCTATGGCATTTACAACTATGGTAAATTCAAGGAGGGTACGATGGGCAGCAATCTGAGAGCCAGCACCAAATACAGTCTGGGCGGCATGAAGGGCAACTTCCTCATCGGTGCGCAGTATGAGCATTTCAGACTGACGGAAATGTCGTTTGTTTCAGGCAGTTCATACACTGGGGTTTTTAGTGAGCCACCCTTTCTGACAAAAGATGTCAAGGCGGCAGAAAACAGCCTGTCGTTCTATGCGCAGGGCAAGCACAATTTTACGTCGAAGCTGATTCTCAACGCAGGCATTCGTTACGACATCAAACACCGATTCGAACAAGACAACGTAAAGGCTGTGTCGCCCCGTCTGGCCTTGATTTATAGTCCTAAGACAGACTTCAGCATGAAACTAACGTACGCCAAATCGTTTGTTGACATGTCGTACTACTACCGTTCGATGCAGAATTATTTTATAGATTCCGAATACCTGCCACAATATCTCACTGCCATACAGTTTAACCTGATGGGACGCATTGAGCCATGGCATCTTTCCTACGATGTCAATCTCGTCTACAACAAATATGAGAATCTCTACTTCCAGTCTTATCAGGCTACAGGAAACAGGTGGGAAAACGAGGGGATGTATAAGAACTTCGGGGTCGAGGCCAGTCTGATGTACAAACAGTCACGTCTGATGGCCTTGCTCAATTTCTACTGGTGTAAGGACTGGAAAGCTGACAATTATTTCTATAGCGAAGCCAAACACCGGGTGCTCAGCGTACCACACCTGACTGCCAATCTGAACGTGGGGTATCAACTCATCAAGCACAAGATGCATGCACTGAAGATTTACGGCAATGCCAAGTACGAGGGGAGTAAACTGATGAATTCCCATTATACCGAAGACGGCACATCTCTTCAGGAAAAATATCTCGACAAGACCGTCATTTTCGACTTAGGAGCCAAGTATACATTCAACGGCAGACTGCAACTGGCTGTGGATTGTGAAAACATACTTGACACCAAACGTTATTTGACTGGCGCAGACTTCAACATGTACCCCTACCGACAACGCGGCCGCAACCTGATAGCGTCCATAGCTTATACGTTTTAACTGATGAACAAAAGTAACATTATACGACTTTACGCACTATTCATCCCGCTTGGAGTTTTCACCGGCGGTTACGCACAAAACAGTACTACCGACTACCGTGCCATCTACAAGCAAGCTGAGTCAGAATACTTTATCGGACGATTCGAGCAAGCGGATAGTCTGCTGTCTAACAATCTGGGAAAATTCCCCAACGACCTGCTTCAAAGTGTCTACCGCCTGTTGGCACTTACCAATATGGCCGTCGACCGCGATGATCTGGCTGAGAAATACACACAGCTGCTGCTAGCTGACAACCCCTACTACACCCCTACACTTGATGACTACCAGCGCTTCACCGACATGGTAGAGAATATCAAGAGAGGCATGTCAGCCACCATTACTACCGCATCAAGCCAGGCTGAACAGCTGAGTGAGGTACCCGTGCCCATCACACTCATCACAGAAGAGATGATACACGACTCAGGAGCACGCAACCTGCAGGAAGTGTTGGCAACCTATGTGCCCGGCATGAACATCATCGACTGCAACGATGACATCAACATCTCCATGCGAGGCATCTACGGCAACGGACAAGAGAAAATACTCGTCATGCTGAACGGTCACCGACTGAACAGCTACTCAACCAATATAGCTTCGCCAGACTTCAGCATCGGACTCGAAAAGCTGAAACAGATTGAGGTGCTGCGCGGCCCGGCCTCCTCACTCTACGGCAATGTGGCATTGACAGCTGTGGTCAACCTCATCACCAAAAGCGGAGCTGACGTGGATGGTGTCCGACTGTCAGCTGGTGTGGGCAACTACCGCCAGTTGCGCGGCAACATTCTGTTTGGCAAACGGTTCTTCGATCTTGACATTCTGCTGTGGGCCAACCTGTACAAGTCAGCAGGCCAGGACTTTTTCATTCCAAAGGAAGAAACCGGACTCGGCCAAAGCTACGGCTCCGACGGCTATGCCACAGTTGGAGCTATAGGTAATAAGCCCTCCTACGAGTTCGGCAGCTCTTTACGCTACAAAAACCTGCAGTTCCTCTATACCTCTCAGTTCTCGCAAGTACAGGCTCCCCTGACCATGTCTTTCCTTTTCGAACCCTACAATCATGACTCTTACAAGACGTTCAACGCTGTCGGTCCCAGCTTTACCACATCTTCACACCATGCCCACCTCAGTCTTCAGCATCAGTTTGACAATGTATTCCTGCGCGGCACCGTCAGCTACGACAATAGCGACATGACTCACTACCAAGCCATCAGCGACCAGAAACTGCCTGGTTTCATAGAATTGCTGCCCATCGATGATGCGGCTCTGGAACAGCTGAAAGCCAACGACCATGGCGGTTACTCTCGTTATGTCAGCGGACAGGAGCACACATTCGGCATCAAACTACAAGGTGACTGGAGCTATATGAACAACCAGCATCATAAAGGGTTGCTGTCTTTCGGCGCTGAATACTCTTACTTCAAATTAGACGACACCCGCTATGTTTTCGGTTATAACTTCAAACTGACACTGCCCGAAAACAACATTGTCTCTGATCTCGGCAAAGCCCACGAGAACAGCGCCAACGGCTATATACAATTGAAACACCAGTGGCGTTCACTCATACTCAATGCCGGTTTACGCTTCGACTACAAGTTTCGCTACGATTCCACGACCATCCGCGAGTTCTCACCCCGTGTGGCTCTCATCTACGCGCAGCCTAAGTGGAATGTCAAGCTGAGCTACTCGAAGGCATTCATCGATGCTCCATTTTTCTATCGTAAGTCGAACCTTTTCCTGACGGCATTCGAGGGGCTGAACCTCAAGGAACTCACCGCCAATATCGACCCTGAGACGCTGCATTCCTACCAGCTGACGTTTGGAGCCACACAATGGGTAAAAGGTCTTAACTTCGAGGTCAATGCTTTCTACAACCACGCCAAGAACCTCATCGTGCCCAACTTGCTGGAACACCTCAACGGCAGCAACTCCGATCTCTACGGACTAGAGTTCTCAGGCAGATACACCACCCGTCGCTTCACGGCCAATCTTATCGCCACCTGGCTGGCTACCAGAAAATTCGAAGTGTTCGATAATGAATATCCGCATCCGTTCAACACACCTAAGTTCTCCGTCAACAGTGTGTTGGCATGGAAACTTACCGACAGGCTGAGACTGCATGCCAACATCGCTTTCTGCGATAAGCAGACCACCCAGTTTGCCAACATAGTCAACTACATGCTACTCTATAAATATAACGAGGTGTACTTGACATTAATGGAAAAATACTGGAATACGGCGACTCAGAGTATCGACTTCGACAAGATGACGCCCTCCGAGCTGCAAGAGTTTAACACTGCTTATGAGAACATAGAAAAGTTGAGCAAGGAAACTACTGTGACTAAAGATATCAATCCCTATTTCACCGTCAACGTGGGTGCCGACTATCAGATAGGCAAGCTCGGGCTGGCCCTCAACATCCACAATCTGTTCAACAGGAAATACTCACTCAGCGGTGTCAATACCGGTCTCATTCCACAGCGCGGCCGCTGGTTCCTGTTCGACATATCTTACAAATTCTAATCATTATTGGGTAGTCACTGACTACCTTTTTTATTTAGATAGCGCAAAAATAACTTAATTTAGTGAGAAAATTGCCAACTTGACTTTGCAATTTGCGGGAAAAGTATTACCTTTGCACACGTTTTAAAACAAATCTATACGAATGGAAGCTTTCTTTCGGACACATCGCTACTTGGTGGAGCATGTCAATGCGCCGGTTCGTCGCTCCTTGATGGATGAGATAGACTGGCGCGACCGCATGATTGGCATCAAAGGTACACGAGGTGTCGGGAAGACAACCTTTCTTTTACAGTATGCCAAGGAGCACTTCGATACCAACGACCGCCAGTGCCTGTACATCAATATGAACAACTTCTACTTCCAGGGGCGTGGTATTGCCGACTTTGCTGGCGAATTCTGCCGTCACGGAGGTCGCGTGCTGCTGATTGACCAGGTGTTCAAACAGCCCGACTGGAGTTCGGAACTGCGTAAGTGCTACGACCTCTACCCCTATCTGAAGATTGTCTTCACGGGCTCCAGCGTGATGCGCCTGAAGGATGAGAATCCCGAGCTGAACGGCATCGTCAAGTCGTACAATCTCAGAGGTTTCTCTTTCCGCGAATTCATCAATCTGATGACGGGCAACGACTTCCAGGCATATACCCTGGAGGAAATACTGCGCGACCATGAGCGCATCATCAAGCAGATACTGCCCAAGGTATCACCCAACCGCTACTTCCAAGACTACATCCATCATGGATTCTACCCTTTCTTCCAGGAACAGCGCAACTACAGCGAAAACCTGCTGAAGACGATGAACATGATGACTGAGGTGGACATTCTGCTCATCAAGCAGATAGAGCTGAAGTATCTGACGAAAATCAAGAAGCTGTTCTACGAACTGGCTGAAGAAGGGCCTAAGGCTCCCAACGTGTCGAAACTGGCTAACGACATTGAGACCAGCCGTGCCACGGTGATGAACTATATCAAGTATCTGACTGATGCACGACTGCTGAACATGATTTATCCCGTGGGCGAAGACTTTCCCAAAAAGCCGTCGAAGATCATGCTCCATAATAGTAACCTGCTCTATGCCATCTACCCCATCCATGTAGAGAAACAGACGGCAATGGAGACATTCTTTGTCAATTCTCTCTGGAAAGACCACAAGGTCAACCAGAACGGGCATGACAGTTTCTACACAGTAGACGGCAAGATGAAATTCCGTGTCTGCGATGCCAGTGCACCAAATAAAATAAGGTATGCGCCAGATACTATCTATGCACGCTATAACACTGAAATTGGAAAGGACAACCAGATACCCCTGTGGCTACTTGGCTTCCTATACTAAAAAACAATATTTATTCATTTTAATATCTAT
>CAMOQW010000014.1 GCA_946623195.1 uncultured Prevotella sp. | reverse complement strand
TAACTTGCTGATTTTCAGCGATGTTTGCGGAGAGAGAGGGATTCGAACCCCCGGTACCTCTCGGTACGGTAGTTTTCAAGACTACTGTAATCGACCACTCTACCATCTCTCCAGTGCTTCGATTGCTTGAAAGCGGGTGCAAAGGTACTAAAAAAATTAAAGAATCAACATTAAACATTAAAGTTTTTTATGTTTTTAACTATTTTTTGTACCTTTGCAGCATGATTTATCCGAAGAACTACGAAGCGAAGGTTGGCTTCGATGAAATAAGGCGGTTGCTGAGAGAATTATGTCTTTCAACACTAGGCAAGGAGAAGGTAGACGAAATTGCCTTCTCGGCGGATGCCGGTGAGATAAATGAATGGCTGGAGCAGGTGCGGGAATTCCGTCGTCTGATGCAGAGTCCTGAGAAGCCCGAGTTCAACTTCTTTTTCGACGTGCGTGAGTCGGTGGCTCGCATCCGTCTGGAGAATACGCATCTGGAAGAAGATGAACTGTGGAATTTGCGACGCTCGCTGGAAACCATCGGAAAGATTGTCGTGTTTCTGAACCATACCGAGGATGCAGAGAGAGAGGGATTCGAACCCACTTACATCTACCCGGCCCTGCATCGGTTGGCGGCAGACGTGCAGACTTTTCCCGCCATGATTCGTCGCATTGATTCTATCCTTGACAAATTCGGCCACATCAAGGATTCGGCATCGATGGTGTTGGCGGGTATCCGCCACGACATGGAACAGATGGCAGGCTCTATTTCGCGAACGCTGTACACTATTCTTCATACGGCCCAAAGAGATGGTCTGGTGGATAAGGATGCAGCACCGACAGTGCGCGACGGACGACTGATGATACCCGTGGCTCCCGGAGTGAAACGTCGCATCAAAGGCATTGTTCACGACGAGTCGGCTACGGGAAAGACAGTATTCATTGAGCCTGCTGAAGTGGTGGAAGCCAACAATAAAGTCCGGGAACTGGAGGCTGCTGAACGGCGCGAAATCATCCGCATACTGACCGTCTTTAGCGACGAGTTGCGCCCACAGGTGCCTGATGTACTGGAGTCGTACCGATTCCTAGCGCAGATAGACCTCATACAGGCTAAGGCTGCAATGGCCGAACAGCAGGATGCATACGAGCCGCAGGTAAAGGGCGAACCCGCGATTGACTGGATTAGGGCCATTCACCCCTTGCTGCAACGCTCGCTGGCGAAACAGGAGAAGCGGGTGGTGCCGCTGGACATCATGTTAAAAGGTGAGGGACCAGAGGGCAGAGGTGAGAGGCCAGGGGTAGGAGGTGAGAGGAATGTCACCTGTGGACGGCTGCTCATCATCTCAGGTCCCAATGCAGGCGGCAAGTCGGTATGCCTGAAGACGGTAGGGCTTCTGCAGTATATGTTGCAATGTGGCCTCAGCATCCCCATTGGCGACCGTTCGACAACGGGCATCTTCCGCGACATCATGATAGACATTGGCGATGAACAAAGCATCAGCGACGACCTCTCCACCTACTCCAGTCATCTACTGAACATGAAGAACATGATGCGGCAGGCCAATGGCGACACGCTGCTGCTGATTGACGAGTTTGGCGGGGGTACGGAACCCACCATAGGCGGTGCGATAGCAGAGGCAGTGCTGAAGCAGTTCTGGAAGAAACAGGCCTTTGGCGTCATCACTACTCACTATCAGAACCTGAAACACTTCGCCGAAGACCATCCCGGCGTGGTCAATGGCGCCATGCTCTATGATCGGCATCAGATGCAGGCCCTTTTCCAGCTTTCCATCGGTCAGCCTGGCAGCAGCTTTGCCATCGAGATAGCCCGCAAAACCGGCATTCCTGAAGAGGTTATCAACGATGCTTCGGAGATAGTGGGTTCGGAATACATTCAGAGCGACAAATACTTGCAAGATATTGTGCGCGACAAACGATATTGGGAGGGCAAGCGACAGACCATTCACCAGCATGAGAAGCGGCTGGAGGCTACGGGTGAGAGACTGGATGCCAGTATCGAAGAGATAGAACGCGAGCGCAAGGCCATCTTAAATCGTGCCAAGGTACAAGCGGAAGAACTGCTGAAGGAGGCTAACCGCAAGATAGAGAACGCCATCCGTGAAATCAAGGAGGCTCAGGCTGAAAAGGAGCAGACGCGGCTCATCCGTGAAGAACTGCAGGAATTCCGCGAACAGGTGCAGAACGATGACACCCGTGGACTGATGAGCGAAGAAGACTTTGCCAAGAAACTGCGGCAGATGGAGGAGCGGAAAGCCCGCAAAATGCAGCGGAAGAGCGAGAAGGATGCTCAGCAGAAGGCTACCAGTGAGAAACTGGCTGCCCATGCCAAGACATCGAATGACAATCCGTCGCGCCCCATCCGGATAGGCGATACGGTGCGCATGAAGGGATTGGGCACTATTGGCAGGGTGGAAAGTATTAGCGGCAAGCAGGCCACCATCATCTTTGGCGATGTAAAGACGAAGATGAAACTGGAACAACTGGAACGCGCCGAAAAGCCCAAGGATACGGAGAAACCGAAAAACGACCATAGTGGACTGGTCATCCAAACCACGCGCATGACCAGTGCCACGATAGAAGACCGCAAGTCGAACTTCCATCAGGACTTGGACGTGAGAGGTATGCGTGGCGATGAGGCCGTAGACACAGTGATGCACTTCATCGACGATGCCATACTGGTGGGTATGTCTCGGGTGCGCATTCTACACGGAACGGGGTCAGGCATTCTGCGACAACTTATCCGACAGTATCTGAAAACTGTGCCTAACGTAAAGAAAGCCAAGGACGAGCACGTGCAATTCGGCGGTGCCGGCATTACTGTGGTCGACCTTGACTAAGTCGTCATCCCCGCGATAATCATTGAGCAGCGGCCAGGAGTACCTCGCCCAGTGTGGGGTGTATGTGAATGATGTCGCGCAATTGGCTGAGCGTTGTATCACGGCACATCAGTGCGCTGACTTCCTGCACTATGTCGGCAGCATGGTTTCCGTATGCATGACAACCCAGCAGACGGCCGTCGGACGGTTCGCAGAACAATTTCAACAGCCCTTCCGTCTCTCCCATGGCCAGGGCCTTACCATTAGCCCGCCAGAACGACTTGTGGCAAACGTAGGGCATGCCCTGTTTTCTCAATTGTTCTTCGGCAGGCCCCACGCAGGCTGCTTCCGGCTCAGTAAAGATGGCGGCAGGCATGATGTCGAACCTGATGCTATCCGTGCGGCCCAAAATATGATTTACTGCCCTTACGGCTTGCATTTCAGCAGCATGTGCCAACATCTGACGACCGTTGACGTCGCCAATGGCATAGAGTCTTGCGGTCGGCGATGGCAGGTTGGCCACCTGGAAATTGTCGTCTACGGGGATAGTGCCATTAGCGGCCAGCGTGATGCCGGCGATTTCCACCTTCAGTCCTTCTGTGTGCGCCTTGCGGCCAGTAGCCATCAGGATAACGTCGGCATCAATGTCGGCAATCGATTGTACGGCGGTCTTCATCCTAAATGTAATGCCACGCTTCTCTAATAATTTTCGCAGCCGTTTGGCAATATCGCTGTCAAGGGCGGGCAAACATTCCTTCAGATATTCTATCACCGTCACTTCAGTACCAAAGCGCTGGAACACAGAGGCAAACTCCATGCCGATGACGCCAGCACCGATGATACAGAGCTTGTGCGGCATCTGCTGCAACTGCAGGAGTCCGGTGGAGTCTACCACGCGAGGGTCGCTTTTAACGCCCTCTATTGGTAGCCATTTTGTTTCTGAACCCGTAGCAATGATGATGTTTGGGGCAGTGAAGGCATCGCCGGCATCCGAGTACACCGTATGGTCGTCGGCAAAGGTTGCACGGCTGCGAACAAGGGTGATGCCGGGCTGAGCAAGGATGCTTTCTATGCCAGCCCTTAACTGCTGAACCACCTGCGGCTGACGCTCCACGGCCTCAGCGAAAGAACCGGCATGGACGTAGGTCTTCGTGGGTATGCAACCAATATTCAGACAGGTGCCTCCCACGTGCTCTTCTTCAAAGATGACCACCTTCAGGCCCTGTTCGGCGGCATATTCAGCGGCGCGGTAGCCACCAGGCCCCGCGCCGATGATGATGAGGTCAGTTGTTGTCATTCAGCAATTGTTTATAGGTGACAATAGGATGCTTGGCTGCCAGCACATCGTCCACGCGTCCGATTGGCGTGGTGTGAGGGGCCGACTTCACCAAATCGGGATTGTTTTTGGCTTCTTCGGCTATCTGGCGCATTACGGCAATGAATCCGTCAAGGGTTTCCTTCGACTCGTTTTCGGTGGGCTCAATCATGAGCGATTCATGGAACAGCAGTGGGAAGTAGATGGTGGGCGCATGATATCCGTAGTCGAGCAATCGCTTGGCTACATCCATCGTGGTGACCCCGGTCGACTTGTCTTTTAGACCGTCGAATACGAACTCATGGCAGCACAATCCGTCTATGGGCAGCTCGTAGACATCTTTCAGCGACTCCTTGATGTAGTTGGCATTGAGGGTAGCCAACGGACCTACATACTTGAGCCCTTCTCTGCCCAGTGAAAGAATATAGGCATAGGCTCGCATCAGCACGCCGAAGTTGCCATGATAGGGCGATACGATAGGCAGGAATTCCTGCAGACCCTCACGGACCCCTACCGGTCCGGCACCAGGTCCTCCACCGCCATGAGGCGTCGAGAATGTCTTGTGGAGATTGATGTGCATCACGTCAAATCCCATGTCGCCCGGTCGACAAGCTCCCAACATGGGATTCAGGTTGGCTCCGTCGTAATACATCAGTCCTCCGCAGTCGTGGATGAGTTTGGCAATATCGGGAATATGCATCTCAAAGAGGCCCAGCGTATTGGGATTGGTCATCATCATGGCGGCGATGCCAGGCCCTTCCGCAGTAACGATTTTCTCCAAGTCTTCCAGGTCTACCAAGCCATCTTCCGTTGACTTCACCTCTAAGATTTCTAGTCCGCAGACGGCAGCAGAAGCAGGATTGGTGCCATGGGCTGAATCGGGCACTATGACCTTCTTGCGCTGCATATCGCCACGCGAGCGATGATAGTTATCGATGGTCATGAGGCCTGTCAGTTCACCGTGAGCACCGGCATAGGGCTTGAAGGTGAAATGGGCTAGGCCTGTGATGGCACAGAGGGCTTTTTCGAGCAATACCATCAGTGCTTTGGCCCCCACCACTGTGTCGTCAGGCTGCTGGGGGTGCAGGTTCAGGAACTGCGGCATGGCGGCCACTTCCTCATTGATTTTCGGGTTGTACTTCATCGTACAGGAACCGAGCGGATAGAAGCCTGTGTCTACGCCAAAGTTGTTATTGGAGAGATTGGTGTAGTGGCGCACCACGGTCAACTCGTCACACTCGGGCAGCGCGGCATCCTCGGTACGCTTCAATGACGCAGGAATCTCGTAATGGCCAAAATTGTTCTGAGGCAGGCTGTAGCCTTTACGGCCCTCCTTGGAGAGCTCAAAAATCAGTTTTCCGTATAATCGGTTGTTCATAGGGCTGCTACTTTTACGAGATTATCAATTTCTTCCTTCGTACGCTTCTCGGTGACAGCAAACAGAATGCCTTCTCCCAGACGGATACCGCCCAGGAAACCGGCATTGATAAACCGGCGGTAGAGGGCATCCACGTCACCATCGTATTCCACATAGAACTCATTGAAGAAGGGCTTGTTATAGCACAGCTTGAAACGCCCCGTCTTCAACAGTTCGTCACACAGATAGTGGGCCCCGGCATACGATAGCTCTGCAGCTTCCTTCAGCCCCTGCTTACCCATTAGCGACATGTAGATGGTGGCAAACAAGGCCATCAACGACTGGTTGGAACAGATGTTCGAGGTGGCTTTCTGACGCCGGATGTGCTGTTCACGAGCTTGCAGTGTCAGTACGAAGGCCCGCTGGTTGCGGTTGTCTTTCGTCATGCCTACGATACGTCCCGGCATCTTGCGGATTAGTTTTTCGGTGCAACACATATAGCCGACGAATGGTCCGCCAAACGACATGGGAATGCCCAAACTCTGTCCGTCGCCGACGGCAATGTCGGCACCCCATTCTGCGGGAGTCTTCAGTATTGCTAAGTCGGCAGCTACACAGTCGACCACAAAAAGGGCTTTCCACTCGTGACAGGCATCGGCAAAACCAGTAAAGTCTTCCACAATGCCATAAAGATTGGGCTGCTGTACCAGCACACCAGCATAGCCGCCTTCTGCTAGTCGGCTCTTCACCTGGTCGAGATTGGTGACACCGTCGTAACAATCGAGAATGTCGAGTTGGATATCCTGATGCAGGGCGTAGGTCTTCAGCACGTCGAGGGTCTTGGGACTGACGGTGCCGGATACCAGAAACTTTCTGGCCTTCTTGCCGGCAGCCAAAGCCATCAGCATGGCTTCGGCTGCCGCCGTCGTACCATCGTACATCGAGGCATTGGAGACATCCATACCCGTCAGTTCAGCCATCATCGACTGGTATTCGAAGATATAGTGTAGCGTGCCTTGTGATATTTCTGCCTGATAGGGGGTATAGGAGGTCAGAAACTCTGAGCGTGCTAGCAGACTAGGAATGACCGAGGGGGTATAGTGGTCGTAGACTCCCAAACCGGCAAAGCAAGTCAGTTGCTTGTTCTCAGCCGCCAAGCGTTCAAAGAGTTGACGCACTTCCAGCTCACTGTTGCTCCGAAACAGTTCGTAGTCACCCCTGAAACGGATGCCCTCGGGAATCTGGCTGTACAGGTCGTCAAGTGTCTGCACCCCAACCTTGTCGAGCATGGCCCTCAGGTCATCGTCTGTATGTGGGAAATACTTGAAATTCATCGCTCACATCAGCTGTTATTTCTCACAGAATGCAGCATAGGCTTTGGCATCCATCAGACGGGCAAGTTCTGACTGGTCGCTGATCGTCACCTTGATAATCCAGTTTTCGTAGGCATCCATGTTAATCAGCTCGGGCTGATCCTCCAGGGCTTCGTTTACCTCGACTACAACGCCCGTGACGGGTGATATCAGGTCGCTGGCAGCCTTGACGCTTTCAACGGCACCAAACTCCTCGCCTGCCGAAACTTCATCGTCTACCTCGGGCATGTCAACATAAACCACATTGCCCAGTGCGTTCTGAGCATAGTCAGTGATGCCGATGTAGCCATACTTACCTTCTACCCTTACAAATTCATGCGACTCCGAGTAGTAGAGTCCTTCTAATACTTTTGCCATAATTGTTACTTTTTATAATGCTTATCATAAAATTTCTTCTTGCACACCACTCCGGGGAACACTTTCTTGCGGATTTGTATGTCTACCTCTGTGCCCAAGGCAGCATATTGTGCATCGACGAGGGCCATGCAGACACTCTTGTCGGTAGAGATGGTGTGGTAGCCCGTAGTCACCTCGCCAATGGGTTGACCGTCTTTCAAGACAGTATAGCCGTGGCGGGGTATGGCCTTGTCGTGAAGCTCTATGCCCACTAACTTCTTCTGGGCGCCGTCGGCTTTCTGACGAGCTAGAGCCTGGCGACCTATGAACTCAGGCTTGTCCAGCTTGACAAAGATGCCTAAACCAGCCATGATGGGAGTGATGTCTTCACTCAGTTCGTCGCCATAGAGGGGCAAGCCAACCTCGAAGCGTAATGTATCGCGACAGCCCAATCCACAGGGCTTGCACCGCCCTGAGGCCAACAGCTTGTCCCAGCACTCATTGATATAAAGAGGTGTGGCATAGATTTCAAAACCGTCCTCGCCGGTATAACCTGTACGGCTAACGATGACGTCGCCTACCTGTTTGAAAGTATAGAATGCCAGTTCGCTACATGCAATGCCTAACACTTCTTCCATGACCGACTCTGACAACGGACCTTGTATAGCCAGTTCGCCGTAAAGGTCGCTCTGGTGCTGCAAGTCCACATCGTAGCCCTCGGCCTGTTGCTGAATCCATGCCCAGTCTTTGTCGATGTTGGCGGCATTGATGACCAGGAAGAAACTGTCGTCGGCCATCTTGTAGACCAACAGGTCGTCGACCACCCCGCCTTCTTCGTAGCACATCATGCCATAGAGTATCTTTCCGGCAGGAATGCCTCGGACATCGTTGGTAAAAATGTGATTGACATAGCGCTCGGCCTCACGACCCTTGATGAGCACTTCGCCCATGTGGCTGACATCAAACACTCCGCAGGCGTGACGCACTGCCTGATGTTCATCTGCGATGCCACTATATTGTATGGGCATGTCGAATCCTCCAAAGGGCGACATGAGTGCCCCTAATGCTACATGTTTGTCATAAAGACAAGTTTGTTTGTTTTCCATATAGTGATGGTTTTATTCTGTGAGTAATAAGATAAAGTCTTCTGTCATCAGATTCATAATGATGTCGTCAATGCGGTCTGGCAAAGCATGCCGCAAAGCGGAATGGGTCAGGGGCACATTGTGCAGCTTGCGGAGCAGACCGTCATCCAAGTCGCCTACCAGGAAATAATCGCCCATCAGATTGACTCCCTTGATGATGCCGTTTTTCAGTTCAATACGTGCTTCCAGTTCTCCCACGCCTTCTATCCTACGACGCTTGATGAGCGTGTAACGCGGATTGTTGCCGTAGATGAAATCGTCTGACAAGTATTCTTCTTCCAGCTGTTTTATTTCATGTACCTGCTCAGGAGTCAGCATCAGTTCGTCGTCACACAGCTGTTTCCGTACGAAGTCCTTGAATTCATCCAGCGTCAGCGTGGTATAGTTTTTCAGCAGTGCGATGCGTTGGTAGACACTGGCCACTCCCTTGGAGAGCAACTTGGCATCGCTGGGGGTGATGGCTCCCACCATGTTGACCATATCGGTGTCGTAAAGCATTGTGCCATGTACAATACTGCGTTTTGGGGTCTTATAGAATGCGGAGCCGCTCACCTTGCGGTTGCCTATCATCACATCGTTGCGCCCGGAAGCAGAGGCATCTATGCCCAGACGTTGCAATACGTTGATGACCATACCCAGATAGCGATTGAAAGTGAAACCTACCTGTAGTTCGCTGGTAACATAAGAAAACATAACATTCGACCGGTCTGCATAGACACACCCTCCACCGCTCTTCCGACGGTACATCTGAATATGGTGCTTGCGGCAGAAGTCAATGTTCACCTCGTTTTCTATCAGCTGGTTACGCCCAAAGATAACACTGGGTTCTACCTGCCACATAAAAAAGCATTCGTTGACATCGATATGGTGCGCAACATACTCCTCCATCGCCAAAAAGAATGACAATCGTCTGCTGTTTTCCGTTTCGGGGAGTGCAATGTAAAGCATAGTTGGTAGTGGTCAGTCTTAATATTTACTGCAAAATTATAAAGAATTTACGTATTTCCCAAACTTTTATGAAAAAAAAACACTACCTTTGCAAGCAAATACGAAAAAACATAAGGTGGAATTATTAAATCACATCAAATACCCTGATGACTTGAGGAAGTTGTCAGTCGATGAATTGCCGAAGGTTTGCCAGGAACTGCGCGAAGACATCGTGCAGGAATTATCTGTCAATCCCGGTCATCTGGCCTCCAGCCTCGGCGTGGCTGAAATTACTGTCGCCTTGCACTATGTTTACAATACACCTGAAGACCGCATCGTTTGGGATGTAGGACATCAGGCCTACGGTCACAAAATTCTTACGGGCCGACGCGAACGGTTCTGCACCAACCGCAAGTTAGGCGGCATCAAGCCGTTCCCTTCACCGGAAGAGAGCGAGTACGACGCTTTCATGTGCGGACATGCCTCTAACAGTATTTCTGCAGCATTAGGCATGGCTGTGGCTGCCAGGAAGGAAGGCAGTGACCGCCATGTGGTGGCTGTCATTGGCGATGGTGCCATGTCTGGTGGACTGGCATTCGAGGGATTGAACAATGTGGCGTCGTCGGACAACGACCTGTTGATTATCCTGAACGACAACAATATGTCTATCGACCGGGCTGTAGGTGGCATGCAGGAGTATCTCTTGTCGCTGAATACCAACGAGACCTACAATGCCTTGCGCTTCAAGGTGTCGAGATGGCTTCACAGCAAGGGACTGCTGGAGGACGATCGCCGTCGCGGGCTCATCAGACTGACCAACGCCATCAAATCGGCCATATCGCATCAACAGAACATGTTTGAGGGTATGGACATCCGCTATTTCGGCCCCTTCAATGGTCACGACGTAAAGGAACTGGTGCGCATTTTGCGACAGTTGAAGAACATGAAAGGACCGAAGCTGCTCCATCTGCATACCCAGAAGGGTCATGGCTATGCTCCTGCCGAAGAGGACGTAACGGTATGGCATGCACCTGGAAAGTTCAATGCCGAAACGGGTGAGCGCATCGTCAAGGATACCAGCAACGAACCTCCGAAGTTTCAGACGGTTTTTGGCGAGACGCTTTTGGAACTGGCACGGCAGAACGATAAGATAGTAGGAGTGACGCCTGCCATGCCTACTGGCTGCTCGATGAATATCATGATGAAGGCAATGCCCGACAGGACGTTTGATGTCGGCATCGCTGAAGGACATGCCGTCACCTTTTCAGGAGGCATGGCCAAAGAGGGTCTGCTACCGTTCTGCAATATTTATAGTGCCTTCTCACAGCGGGCCTTCGATAACATCATCCACGATGTAGCCATTCTGAAGCTGAACGTGGTGTTGTGTCTTGACCGCGCCGGTTTGGTGGGTGAGGACGGACCGACCCATCATGGGGCTTTCGATATGGCAGCATTGCGTCCCATACCGAATTTGACCATTGCCTCGCCGATGGACGAACATGAACTCAGACGACTCATGTACACCGCCCAAGAGCCTGACCGAGGTCCGTTTGTCATACGTTATCCGAGGGGTTGCGGCTCACTGGTAGACTGGCGCTGTCCGTTGGAAAGCGTACCGGTAGGCAAGGGGCGCAAGTTGCGCGATGGCAGTGAACTGGCTGTCATCACCATTGGCCCTATTGGTGTTCAGGCAGCAGAAGCCATCAAGGAATGTAGCGACAAAGATGCTGCCAGCAGGGTGGCCCATTATGACCTCCGCTTCCTGAAACCGTTGGATGAAGACATGCTGCACGAAATAGGACGTAAGTTCAAGAAGATTGTTACTGTGGAAGACGGTGTGCGTAGTGGAGGCATGGGCTCTGCCGTTATGGAATGGATGATGGACCACGGATACCAGCCCGTCATCAAGCGATTAGGACTGCCCGACTATTTCGTGGAGCACGGCAAGGTGGCTGAACTTCAAGCCATCGTAGGTATCGACAAAGAGAGCATCAAGAAGACCATACAGAAAGAGTTATGAAAGTCATCATCGGAGGAGCCGGAGCCGTTGGCACTTACCTGGCTAAGTTGCTGTCGAGGGACAATCAGGACTGCGTACTGATTGACGAAAACCCAGAGCGTCTGGGAAGTCTGGACGGCAAGTACGACATCATGTTGCTGTGCGGGTCGCCCACCAGCATTCAAGTTCTTAAGGATGCCGGCGTGGAAAGAGCCGATTTGTTTGTTGGCGTAACTCCTGACGAGAGCCGCAATATGCTGGCCTGCACCATTGCCCACGGCTTGGGTGCCAAGAAGACGGTGGCACGCATAGACAATTTCGAATACTTGTCGCCACATCTGAAACCCTTCTTCGAACGGATGGGTATCAATTCGCTCATCTATCCAGAAGTGCTCGCCGCCATCGATATCGTGAACGGTCTCAAGATGTCGTGGGTCAGACAGCGTTGGGATGTCCATGGAGGTGCCCTGGTGATGATGGGCGTCAAGTTGCGTGAAACCTGCGAGATACTGAACCAACCCCTGAAGACGCTTTGCGGACCGGACGACCCCTATCATGTTGTAGCAATCAAACGGGGCGACGATACGCTGATTCCCGGCGGTAACGACAGCTTGCAAGTGGGCGACTTGACATATTTCATGACCACCCGCGAATATATACCCTATATCAGAAAGATTTCCGGCAAAGAGCACTACACCGACGTCAAGAACGTCATCATCATGGGGGGCGGCAAAACGGCAGTGCGTGTTGGACTGACGGCTCCCGACTACATGAATCTGAAGATTATTGAGAAAGACGAGTTGCGCTGCGAACGGCTTAACGAACTGCTGAACGACGTGGATGCGATGGTCATTCATGGCGATGGTCGCGACCTGGGACTTTTGCAGGAAGAAGGCATCCAGAACACTCAGGCTTTTGTGGCGCTGACAGACAATGCCGAAACCAATATCCTGGCCTGTCTGACGGCCAAGCGCCTGGGTGTCCGCAAGACTGTGGCCATGGTGGAAAACCTCGACTATGTGTCCATGGCCGAGAGCTTAGACATCGGTACCATTATCAACAAACTGACGACGGCAGCAAGCCACATCTACCAAATGATGCTGGATGCAGACGTGTCGAACGTACGGTCACTGATGATGGTTGACTCCGACGTGGCTGAGTTTGTGGCCGAAGAAGGCTCCAGGGTTACCAAGCGGCAGGTGAAAGACTTGGGACTGCCCATCGGCATCACTATCGGCGGACTGGTCAGAAACGATGTCGGCATGTTGGTGAACGGTAATACGCAGATAATGCCTGGCGATTCCGTGATGGTGTTCTGCCATGAACAGAACCTGCGTAAGCTGGAAAAATATTTCAGGTAGTTGGAAGACGGAGGCCCTTAAGATGGTTAATTTTCCCTTGATATACAAGATACTGGGTTCGCTGCTTTTCCTGTTGGGAACGTTACAGGGACTTTGTGCGCTGATAGCTTTCGGTTATCAGGAAGACGATGTCATCTCGTTTCTGATTTCAACGATCTTCACCATTTGTTGCGGATTCGTACTGAAATACATGGGTCGCAATGCCAACAACAACTTAGGGCGCCGCGATGCCTACCTGTTGGTCACGGTGACGTGGACCCTCTTTTCGCTGCTGGGCATGATGCCCTACTTGATAGGTGGATACATTGGAAATGTGACCGATGCCTATTTCGAGACGATGTCCGGATTCTCAACAACGGGAGCCACCATATTAGATGAGGTAGAACGGCTGCCCCACGGCATGCTGTTCTGGCGGTCGCAGACGCAATGGATTGGGGCTCTGGGAATCGTGTTCTTCACTATCGCCATCCTGCCTTCTATGGTGGGTGGCGGCAGCGTGAAGGTGTTTGCCGCTGAGGCTACCGGGCCTATCCGTTCCAAGATGCACCCCCGACTGTCCACTACCGCAAAATGGATATGGTCCGTGTACTTAGGACTGACGGTGACTTGCGTGTTGTCGTTCTATGCCGCCGGCATGGATTGGTTTGACAGCATCAACTATGCCATGTCGATGACGGCAACCGGTGGCTTCTCGACCCACAACGATGCCATGACATTCTTCAATTCACCTACGATTGACTATGTGGCCATTCTGTTCCAATTTCTGGCTGGCATCAATTTCACCTTGCTTTACATGGTCGTATTCAAGCTTCGTTTTCGGGCTATGATACACAGTTCTGAGTTCAAGCTCTACATCTCAATTGTGGCAGCGGCAACGCTGATGATTATGTATCTGTTGTTGGCCGAAAATGGCTACGGACTGGAGCGGGCATTCCGTTCGGCACTTTTCCAGGTAGTGTCGTTCATGACGACAACGGGCATGTATAATGATGATGTTGCCATGTGGCCCCACGTGACCTGGGTGCTGCTGGGACTGCTCATGTTTATCGGAGCCTCGTCAGGTTCCACCACAGCAGGTCTTAAGTGTGTCCGCGTGGTCATGTTGTTCAAGGCTCTTCGCAATGAGTTCCGCCACCTGCTGCACCCGAATGCCGTGCTTCCTGTGAAAATCGACGGCCAGCCGGTAAGTCAGGCCAAGCTGAACACACTGCTGGCATTCTTTACGGTGTTTGTCATGCTTTTGGTATTGTCGGCCTGTGTAATGGTTTTTGCGGGCATCGACTGGACCAATGCCTGGATGATAGCGCTCAGCCTGGTCAGTAACGTGGGGGTATCGCTGTCTACGCAAATCGGGCCGGAGATGTCGTGGGTGGAACTGCCCGTCTACATCAAGTGGATATGCTCGTTCCTGATGCTCGTTGGCCGTCTGGAAATCCTGTCGGTGCTGGTGTTGTTTACGCGTGCATTCTGGAAGGAGAATTAGAATACTGTCAGTAGAGAAGAATAGTCAAAGGAAATGGAAAAGGTTTACAAGTTTAAGCCATTATTGAAAACACTCATCTGGGGCACTGAGAGTTGGCAGCTCTCAGGCGTGGAAGGCAGCGAGACTACCTGCCCGGAAGGTAGCCTCAATCAACTGGTGTCAAAATACGGAGCCGCACTCGTAGGGCGTGACAACTGGGAGCGCCACGGTGCAGAATTCCCGCTGCTGATTAAGTTTATTGATGCCCATCAAAACCTGTCGATACAGGTCCATCCTGACGATGAGACCGCTCGTCGACAAGGCAAGAAGCGTGGTAAGACGGAGATGTGGTATGCGTTGGAATCAGACCCGCAGGCCTATCTTTACAATGGTATTCGCGTAGCAATGACACCAGAGGAATACAAGCAGCGCGTGGCCAGCGATAGCATCGTGGAAGCACTGGCCCGCTACGACGTCAGCGAGGGCGACTGTTTCTTCATTCCTGCCGGTCGTATCCATGCCATCGGTACCGGTTGCCACCTGGTTGAGATACAGCAAACCAGCGACGTTACGTATCGCATCTATGACTACGGTCGCCGCGATGCTCAGGGGCATCTTCGACAGCTGCACACCCGTGAGGCTGCCGAATCTATCGACTTCCATGTGGAGGACGACTACCGTCAGCCGTATGAGCCGCAGAAGAACGAAGGGGTGGAGCTGGTGAGATGTCCTTACTTCATTACATCGGTCTACGACATGACGGAGCCAATGGAAATTGACTACACGGAGTTGGACTCGTTTGTCTGCCTGATTGGTATGAAAGGGGCGGCCCAACTCAACGTGGACGGCCAGCAGGTAGACTTCCATGAGGGCGAAACCCTCCTGTTGCCTGCCAACATCAGTCATGTGCGTGTGGAAGGAACCATCAAATTCCTGGAAACCTACTGCTGAGTGGCCTGATCGAGATAGCGGGCTAAATCCTGCTGGATACGTCGAAAGGGTTCAGAGAACTGGTAGCCGGCATTCTTGCGCAACATTTGCTTGATGTCCTGAACGGAATGCTCATAGCACGACATTTCGTTCAGACGTTGCGTATTGTGACGGGCTGTCCGCTGTATTTCCTCCTGCCGTTCCTGTCGCAAGCGCATGCATACCTTGTCAAGGATGGGGGCGACGACCGTATCGAACAGAGCATGGCCTTGAATGTAGAGATAGGTAGTAGCAGCCGTGATGCCCAGCGACTTCAGTTCCTCCTTCAGCTTCAGGTAGGTATCCTTGTTGCCTGGGAATTCCCTCTGCAGCTGGCGCACCTTGGTGTCCACCTTGCGGCGCACGTTGACGATGCTGTTCTGTGGATCCTGCACATTGAAGCCTCCCGGGTCTACCACGCGGTTGAAGTCGGACAGCGAGAAACGGTTGTGCTGCCCGTTGCGATAGAACCAGACACTCCAGATGAAGAGTGGAAAGATGGCCTCAGAATACTGGCGAAGATATTCATCGAAATCGAAGATGCGGTGGTCGTTGAGCGTCACGGCCACACAGACGTCGTGTAGCGACGGCGCATAGCATTGCAGATTCTCGATGGCATAGGCATAGGTGTGGAACACATAAGGCGACTGGAGCACCTTGACCGACTGCTCGGTATGTCCCTGCAACACATAGTCGTAGTCGGCATCCACACAGGCTATCATGTCAGGTCCCACACGACCTTCCGAGAAATTCATCAGCACCGACTTCTTGCCGCGTCCCAGTTTCTTGTGGCTGGGCAACATCACCTCGAAGTAGCGCTCCTGAGTCTCAAAGCGGGTCAGCACGGTGCGCCAGAAGTAGATGTCGTCGTAGCTCTCGACGTAGGCTACTATCCTGCGTCGAGCCTTCTTGGAGCGTAGCCTGTTGGCCGCCTCAAAATACTGTGAATTGATGTTGTCTTTCAGTCTGTCAGCCATTGTCTTTTTTTAGACGTTATTCCGTTATGTCGATGCTTTGATGCTTTGATGTTCCGATGCTTCGAAATTTCGTCAGACGGTGATATCCGAAACCTCCGTCACCTTGTCTGTCCAGCCGTTCATGATGACGGCAGGCGAGTGGGTGGTCAGAATGATCTGTACGTTAGGGTTCAGCTCCACGATAAGGTCTATCAGCCGCTTCTGCCACTCGATGTGCAGCGACACCTCCGGTTCGTCCATGAAGAGCACGTAGGGCTGCTGGTCTTCCACCAGCACGGTCAGCAGGATGGCCAGCATCTGCTTTTCGCCACTCGACAGCTGATAGGGTACCAACGTCTCGCCAATCTGCGAGAAGCGTATCTCGTTCTCGGTACGCACGATTTTCTTGCCCGTATCGCTGAACAAGTCGTCAACCATGTCCTGAAACCGCTGCTTAGCCTGCGACAACTGCTGGGCAGCATCCGTATTGCCGGCTTGCAACTGGGCAATGATGCGGTTGCCGATGTTCACCTGATAGTCCAGGTATTTGCGCTGCAGGTGATACAGTTGGAAGTCGAGGGCCGACGTGATGCGCGCGTCCACCAGGTTCATCGTGTCCGTGTCGAGCATCGGCGAGTCGAGCGACCGGATGATGTCAAAGCGGATGTGCGTGGCATCTTCAGGTTCGGCTGTGATATGTACCCCCTTGAGCAGATGGCTTTGCAGGTCGCCATTGGTGCTGACACTTCGGAACACCTTATTTAATATAGTAGACTTGCCTACGCCATTGATGCCGCTCAGCACATTCACGTGCGGGTCGAGCGTCCATAGTATGTGTTTCTTGCCGCTCCACAGCGCGTCAATCTCAATCTGTTTGATGTAGTCTGCGTACTTCATAGTCGTAAGTTTTGTGCAAAGTTACGAAATAAGTGAGAGAAAAGCAAAAGAAAATGCTTTTCTTTTGCTCTTCCGAACGAAAAGTGACCTTTTTTTCTTACCTTTGCAGCCATGAACGACAAAAAGACTCTCATAGCCCATCTCTCCATGTTCGGAGCCTGTGCCGGTTGGGGACTGATGGCTCCCGTCGGCAAGGATGCCATGACCCATGGGATAGACGGTATCACCATGGTGACTTTCCGCGTTGCCGGTGCCTGTCTGCTGTTCTGGCTGGCCTCTGTGTTTGCCAAGAAAGAGACGGTTCCGCTGCGTGACAAGCTGATGTTCATCGGTGCTGCCGTGTTCGGACTCATCTGCAACCAGTGCTGCTACACCATCGGCCTCAGCATCACTTCGCCTATCAATGCCTCTATCGTCACCACGTCGATGCCCATCTTTGCCATGCTTCTGGCAGCCCTCATACTCAAGGAGCCCATTACGGGCAAGAAGACGCTGGGCGTGCTGATGGGCTGCAGCGGGGCATTGATACTCATCCTGACATCCGCAGCCCATGCCAGCGACAAGGTGGGCGACATCCGCGGCGACCTGCTGTGCCTGTTGGCGCAGTTCTCGTTTGCGCTCTATCTGTCGCTCTTCAATCCGCTGATTCGCCGCTACAATGTCTTCACCATCAACAAGTATATGTTCTCGTGGGCTACGCTCATGCTGTTGCCGTTTACTTTCGGTCATGTGGGTGAGGTGTTGGCCCAGCCGATACCGGCAACCACGTGGTGGGAGGTGGCCTACGTCGTCTGCATCGGCACCTTCTTCGGCTATATACTCACCATGATCGGTCAGCGCACCCTGAGACCTACGGTGGTTTCGGTCTACAACTACGTGCAGCCCATCGTCTCTGTAGCGGCCTCGCTGCTGATGGGCATCGGAGTGCTGAAAGCCACCCACGCCCTGGCTGTCATACTGGTGTTCAGCGGTGTATGGCTGGTCACCAAGTCGAAGTCGCGCCGAGACATGGAGAGAGAGCAGGAAAATGGCGAATGACATCACGTCATCCGCCACTTTTTTCAATTTATAATAGTAGTGTTAAGTAGTATTTTCTCTCTCTCTCTACTCGAAGTAGTCGAGCCACATCTCGAATACCAGCGTACTGTAGGCGGGAATCGTTCCGCTGCTCGTCGCGCCATAGCCCAGCTGGTAGGGTATCGTCACACGCCAGTGGTCGCCAATCTTCATGTACTGTAGGGCCAATCCAAAACCCTCCACCATTTTATCGACCTCCAGTTCTGCCGGTTCGGCCGTCTGAGGGTCGAACTCGTTCAGGAAACTGCTGTCAAACTGGTATCCTGACGGATAGCTTGGCGATGGTATCAGACGGCCGCGATAATGCACATACGCCGTGCTCGAGTACAGCGGGCTGCTGCCCCATCCCAGACCTGATTCCAGCACGTCGACCAGAATGCAATCGGTATGTTTGGCCTGATTAATGTTGACGCTGTCCGGCAAGGTGAGGCGTTTCAGTACGAAAGCCTCCGGCCCGCCATTGATGTGCTTCTGATAGGCCTCTTCGAAGTAGGCTTCATTCTTTACCTGCCAGTTGGCATACTCCTCTACGGTGTCGTCTTCTTCCTTGCACGACACCATGCAGAGTGCGGCCAGCATGACTGCTATGATATACTTCTGCTTCATTCGGCGATTACTGGAGTTTCTTCAACAGACTTGCAATGCTCACCTTGTCCTCGATGATGCTGTTCAAGTCTTCTATGCGTACGCGCTCCTGCTCCATCGTGTCGCGGAAGCGGAGGGTGACCTGACCGTCCTGCAGCGTGTCGTGGTCGACGGTGACGCAGTAAGGCGTGCCGATGGCATCCTGACGGCGATAGCGCTTGCCGATGGAGTCCTTCTCGTCGTACTGGCAATTGAAGTGGAACTTCAGCTGGTCGATGATTTCGCGGGCCTTCTCGGGCAGTCCGTCCTTCTTCACCAGCGGCATGACGGCACACTTCACGGGAGCCAGGGCTGCGGGCAACTTCAGCACGGTGCGGGTTTCGCCATTCTCCAGCTTCTCCTCCTCGAAGGCGTGGCACATGATGCTGAGGAACATGCGGTCGACACCGATGGAGGTCTCTATCACATACGGCGTATAGCTCTCGTTGGTCTGCGGGTCGAAGTATTTGATGCTCTTGCCGCTGAACTTCTCGTGCTGCGACAGGTCGAAATTGGTGCGTGAGTGGATGCCCTCCACCTCCTTGAAGCCGAACGGCATCTTGAATTCGATGTCGGTAGCGGCATTGGCGTAGTGGGCCAGCTTGTCGTGGTCGTGGAAACGGTAGTTCTCAGCACCGAAGCCCAGGGCCTGATGCCACTTCATACGCGTCTCCTTCCACTTCGGGAACCACTCCAGCTCCGTGCCGGGCTGTACGAAGAACTGCATCTCCATCTGCTCGAACTCCCTCATGCGGAAGATGAACTGGCGGGCCACAATCTCATTACGGAAGGCCTTGCCAATCTGGGCTATGCCGAAGGGAATCTTCATGCGGCCGGTCTTCTGCACGTTCAGGTAGTTGACGAAGATGCCCTGGGCCGTCTCAGGACGCAGGTATATCTTCATCGAACCGTCGGCCGTAGAACCCATCTCCGTTGAGAACATCAGGTTAAACTGGCGCACGTCGGTCCAGTTCTTCGTGCCGCTGATGGGGTCCACGATTTCCTCGTCCAGGATAATCTGCTTCAGTTCGTCCAGGTCGGGGCCTTGCATGGCAGCAGCATAACGTGCATGCAGGGCGTCGCGCTTCGCCTTGGTCTCGGCCACGCGGGGCGAGGTGGCCAGATACTGGGCCTCGTCGAACTGGTCGCCAAAGCGCTTGCGGGCCTTCTCCACCTCCTTCTGTATCTTCTCGTCGTATTTGGCAATCTGGTCTTCAATCAGCACGTCGGCACGATAGCGCTTCTTCGAGTCGCGGTTGTCTATCAGGGGGTCGTTGAAAGCGTCCACGTGGCCGGAGGCCTTCCATATTGTCGGGTGCATGAAGATGGCCGAGTCGATGCCCACAATGTTCTCGTGCAGCATCGTCATAGCCTTCCACCAGTACTGCTTAATGTTATTCTTCAACTCCACGCCGTTCTGACCGTAGTCATACACAGCGCCCAAACCATCGTAAATCTCACTCGAAGGGAACACGAATCCGTACTCCTTGCAGTGGCTCACGATTTTCTTAAATACATCTTCTTGTGCCATATCTCAATTAATCAATTTGCAAATTCGGGTGCAAAGATAGTGCTTTTTCGTGTAATTCATGCACCTTTACTGCAATATTTTAGTAATCATTAAATAAATAGCCCCCAGACCGTCAGGTCCGGAGGCTGTTTCGTCGGAGTGTCTCGCCATTATCTCACCACGCGCTTGTGCCCGTTCCAGATGTAGACGCCCTTCTTCGTCGGCTTACACTGTAGCTTCCTGCCATTCAGGTCGTACCAGTGGTCATCTCTTCCATCAGACATCTGCCATCTGACATCCTCTATGCCCGTGGCATCGCTGTCCATGAGCTTCTGGATAGGGATCATACGGGGCGCGGGGTTGTCTTCGCCGCTGCTGCTATTGCCCTGACGATGAACGGTGTAGGCCTCGAAGGGGCGAACCTCGCGATAGTCGCGCTCAAACACGCTGCCCTCCACGTTGCTGCCACGCACCTGACCCACATTCAGTGCCCATACCGTCGACGAACGACCTACGGCCACCATCGTGGGCTCCATCGTGATGCTGGAGTCGGCCAGTGCCGTCACCTTCGCTGCCGTCACGGGCACCGTTGCATTCTGCGCTGAGAAGGTCACCCGTCCCGCCAGGATAAACTCGTATGTGTACTCCTCGCTATTGGGCATCGAGATGACGTAAGGCATGTTGGCTTCTATCCGCTGTGCACTCTGCAGTCCGTCCGGCATCAGTCGGCGCAGCCAGAAGTGCGTGCCGTTCTCCGTGCTGCCGAAGGGCACGATGTCGCCCTTCGACTCGTGCTTGATGGATTGCACGTCGAACGGCAAGGCTATCGTCTCCCATCCTCGGCAGACGCCTATCTGCGTCGTCTGCTGGAAGTTGCGAGTGTAGCTGATGCTTTCTGCCGTAAACTGCTGCGGCACGCAGAAGTTGCCGTTGCCCTCCTTCGTATCCGTCAGCACAATGCTCTTGGCCACACCGTTGATCACCACGTTCTGCACGCCGGCAGGAGCCAGAGCCTCAGCGCTGACATACACCAGCAGGTTCGGATTGTTCAGTCCCTGCAGGTCGCTCTCCGTCATTGCCGTTTCCTTGTTCCATCGGATAGCCGCAATGGTCTTGGCTGCCTCGCTGCGTCCGCCCGCTGCCTCAAAGGCATCGTCCAAAGTCTTGTCGCCACTGACCGTAGCCACCAGTCCGTCGAAGGTTGCTGTACCTGTTACAATCCAGTCAACCTCGAACGTAGCCACATCGGATGTAAACCAGTTCTGACGCAAAGCGATAGCCTTCAACATACAGTTATGGTCCACTATGATGCTGTCGGCATACACCGTGCTGTTCGCCGTAGGCTCCGTACCATCCAAGGTGTAGTAGATAGTAGCCTGCTCGGTGGCAGTCGTTATCTTAACCACATTGCCCACATTCGTTATCTGCGGAGTGGCTACCGTCACGTCGGCAGCAACAAACACAAACTGTATCGTGTCGGAGTTGTTATAGCCCTCTCGCGTTGCCCAAGCACTGATGGTGCAGTCTGCTGTCAACGTCAGCGAGTCGGTATAGACCTGCTCGCCAGCCTGGCTATTCGATAGCGTGTAATGGATAACGGCATCAGACATCGAATTGGATAGGGATACCATATAACCATCCTGTGTTACCTCCACACTCGGAACTTTAGGATTCTGCTCAAATGAAACAGAAATACTGTTTGCCGATGTCATACTTTGGATGACAAACAGGCCTTCAACAACCCGAGAGGTCACATCGATGGTATCGTTTAACAGTACTTGTCCTATATGATATCCTGCATCGGGTGTTATACTGATTTCTGCCTGAGCACCATGACTGACGGTAAATACTTGTTCTCCGTTTCGAACATCCTGCCCATTAAAATTGACGACACCAGCACCCTGGGATTTAACGGTCAGATTATATGCACTGGACGCTCCTTCAGCAAACATCACAGTAATAGTGGCATCCGTTCTGACATCACTTAACAAATAGCGACTATTCACACGAACTTGCTCTGTAATATCCTGTTCGTCGAGCATTACCTTATCAACATGGTAGCCATTATCAGGCACGAAATAGACATTAGTCGAAGAACCCTCCAAGAGGTCAAAGACATGAAGTGAATTTCTCACTGTACGACTGTTGACAGTAGCTTGTCCGCTACCTGTAGTGATAAGTGTCAGATAATAATAGGTGCCATCACCTGATGACTCCTGCATCACCACAGCTCCATTTCTTGTTGATGCCGTTGTATTGTTGCCTTCCGTATCTGTTACTGTCACCTGGTTTATTTTTACTTGTTGAGTGGTATCTGTGACATCTTCACTAATAGCAACGTCAATAGTCATCAAACGAGTGTTACAAGCTGGCAATTTTCCATCGGTCAAAGTAAACTGATAAGCCGTTTCCCTATCAGCTGCCCGTCGAGGAGAGCCTTGCGACTCATCGCTTGTAACAGCAATTTCCTCACTATGTAGTGTATAACCTTGCACTTTACCCGACAGCTTAACATTCTCCAGATTGGGGGTCAGCCCAACCGGAAAAGTAATATTAAACTGAATGTTGGTCAATGAGTCCTGACTCGACAGATAAATAGGATACTGTACCGTACGGCCAGGCAGTCCGCGCACAGATGTCAAATAGAGGGTGTACGATTTTTTTGTAGCTTCACCAGGCTCATTTGGGCTACCAGGACTATATATGAAACGAGCTTCCATATTGATATCCTTAGTCCCCATAGTGTAGTTGAAATCTGCAGCCGACTGGAACAGCGTATCAGCTACATACCAACCCTGAAACACGAAACCTGTATTGGCTACTGCTCTTATACGGGTTTGTTCTCCCTCCATCACCGTTTCACTACCTACGCTGACACTGCCACCATCCGCAGGCACAGCCATGACTGTTATCTTGTGGGGTTTAGGCTTATTGGGCAGATTGGGTTCATCAGGCTCTCCCGGATTACCAGGAGAATACTTGATACGAGCTGTAATTGTCTCATCCCTTTCTTGCGTCGTATAAGTAAAACGTGTATTTGTCGACAGCAGTGAGTCGGCATCATTGTACCATCCCAATAAAGAGAAACCAGTAGAGATTGACACAGACAAAGTGACCTGAGTACCACTGACATATTCACCACTTCCACTGACATTCGTGCCACCTTCCTCGGCCACTACGGTCAGTTTGTATTTCTTGTCTATTGGTTTTATGTCTGGTTCGCTGGGCTCACCAGGATTACCCGGCTGATAAATGAAGTGGGCTACCAGTATTTCATCGGCATCACCTTTGGTATAGGTAAAATTACGCTCTACAGAGATTTCCTCGCCATCACGGGTCCAGTTGACAAACTGGAAGCCGGTACTGGCCGTGGCTATTACACTTACCTGGGTATCCTTTGCAAAATCACCGCCTCCACTCACTGAGCCACCGTCAACAGGATCGGCAACAAGCGTTAGCCGTGACAACTTGACAGGTTCAGCAGGCTCACCAGGGTTACCTGGATTATAGACAAAGTGGGCTACGAGTGTTTCATCGGCATCACCTTTTGTATAGGTAAAAGCTGCAGTGGTTGAAACCACCTCTCCATTGAGCATCCAGTTGACAAACTGAAAACCATTATTGGCTGAGGCACGGAGACTGACGCTCTTACCTGCCACATAGCTTCCACCGCCACTTACCGAGCCACCTTCTGGCGGGTCGGCCACGACAGTCAGCAGCGTCTCACCATCCGCCAAACGCAATGACGGATGGTCAGGTGCCGTATGAGGTCTTGCCCATAGCGCAATGCTGCTCAACAACAGCATTAACAGGGATAAATATCTTATCTTTTTCATAGACGAGACTTTTGTCTTGTTACTTTACACTAACCTTACGAGTCTTGCCATTCTGTTGTATGATATAGATACCACCATGTACGCTACCCTTCTCAACCTTACGGCCTGTCAAATCATACATCGAGGGAGTTTGGTCGGCTGTGGCAGAGGTCGTGATTTCACGGACACCTGTCACGTCACCAGCAACCAGCATGAAGCGATTCTCCAGTTTACCAGCCTCAGCCGAGAAGCTATAGGGCACGTTTGTTATGTCTGTTACTGTATCGAAATCATTGTCTTTCAGATAAATCTGGCCAGCCTCTCTATTGCGTACCACTTTCAGTGTATAGCTGCCATTTGCCGGGATATAGAGTCCTAAGCGCACCGTGCCGTCCTGAGCAGGACGCTCATTGATGGCATACTGGATACCGTTCCCACCTAAAGTATATATCTGCGGCATCATTTTATTCTCGCTCATAAATTTAGAGGCATCGCAAGCTGACTCATATTCCATAGAAGCCTGACTGTTAAACACCACACGGGTTTGGTCAGTCATATCCTCTGCGGACAGTTCAAGGTCTACCAGTTTACGAGTAGCGGTAAGAGTTCTTCTAGCAGGAGCAGCATTTTGGCTCTCGATGGTGGCTGTCAATTGGCGGCCGGCTGTCGGGAACGAAATGGTGTTTACCTCGTCTGGGCACTGTACGAAGAATGCCTCCAAAGGCTTGATGGCATAGTCGTCATCGACGATAGAATAGGCCTGATAGCTGGTGTTGCTATAATAATCCCAACTATAACTATTATACCAATAATTATCCACCGTAGCCGTAATTGGAGCGGTAAAGTTCAGCTTATGAATGTTGTAGTAGGCCAAATATGGATTACCCACCAGGTTCCAACCTCTGTGAGCAGATTCCTCTGCATAGTTGGGCTGCAACAATTTGGCAAATTCCTGATTACCCATGACATTCTGCTTGTCAGCGTCATCAACGGCCTTGAATATCGTATAGTCTTCCTTGCTGGTCTGATAGATAAAACCTGTTCCTGCAGTCACGACCGTATCCATGGGCAGGTCTTTCCAGTTGCCCGTATTGGTCAAAGAGGCAGCACGGCTGACACCATCATAATAGCGAATGGCAAACTTGGCACCATTCTCAGTCACGATGTCTGACACTTTGAAGTTGAAGGGCAGACAAATATAATACCAACGATTTCCATAGCTGTGTGCACGGTGTGTCACAGTACCGTTAATCTTGACATTTTCGCAGTTCGAGATAACCATAGCTGTCGAACCTATCCAAGGCCAGCTTAAATACTCATTGGTCTGTACATTGTTCAGCTCCATAGCAGTCTCACCGTTGATGGTCAGATAACCATTTCCATTGACTACCAAACTGGGGCTACCCTCAAAGCGGTCGCGAGAGAAGAGTGTCAGCGGCTGGTTGATAGTCCATGTGTCAACATCAGCCGTGCTGAAGCCCTCGAGTGTGTAATTATACCAAAACTTATCCTGCTTGTAGCTGTTCAGCAAGTACTGAGGCACACGGATAGTCATTGCTGTTCCACAATCCCACAACGTGCGGTCTTGATAATTTCCTGTCACGACGGTAGGCGATTTCAACGTCACAGTCTGCAAAGCATCATTATAACGAAGAATAGGTGAATCGTTATTCGATGCATAATAGGTAGTAGGCATGGTGACACTCACCATCTCCTTGTTATCTGCAAAGCAGAGATTGCCTAACTTTGCATTTTCTGGAATCGTCAAGTTGCGAATCTTGCAGTACTTAAAGGCTGCTGTACCAATAGATACGCTGTCGCGAAGAGGAACAGAATCCAGACCACCATAAATAAAGCAACGCTCACCAAAACTCTTGATGCTGGTAGGTAATTGGGGGTTGTAAGCATAAGTAATCTGAAAAGCTCCTTGCCCGACGGAAGTAATGCCATCGTGCAACGGCATGTCCTCCAACTCCTCACACCAATCGAATGTCCAATCAGGAATTGAAGTTAAGCTTGTAGGAAATGTTGCTTTTCTCAAATGATAATCATGATTATACATTTCGCTACCGAGACTTGTAACAGTATTAGGCATATAGGCCTCTTCCAAATTGTAGCAATAAGAGAAGACTGCATTACCTATAGTCTTTACTGTTTCTGGAAGAATTGCCTTCTTTACATAGCTGCCGATAAATGCTTCATCTCCTAACGTTTCCAACGCTGTTGCGGTGAAATCTATATCCTCCACACAAGAACAACGGAAAGAACGGTAGCCGATGGTCTTCAAAGTCTTAGGCAGCACTATCTTATGCAGATACTGCTTGCTGCTCTTACCGCCGTTTTGGGTGTCACGGTTAAACTCATTATCAGCAATGGCAGTCACTTCAGCATCACTTAAGTCAAGTGCAAAGAGCATTGGCATCATGTCTATCTTGGCAAAGTCATCGGCATTCATCGGACCACTCACCTTCAGATTTCTCACCTTGTCGATATTATCAACATTGTAAAGCACCTCAGTACCCAAGCTACCTGCCTGTGCCAAGCTGACCTCAATCTTTGGCGTTGCAAAAACGTGTATAAATTGCAGGTCAATATATTGGCTGTTGCTGGTAGAAGGGTTCCGACCAACCCACTTTACGGTATGCTTACCTGGAGTCAGTTCTGCAAAGAAAACCCAATCACGGCCTAATTCGTCTTTATTAATAGTTCGAACTAATTTATCATCAACATAGACATCCATCTCGCAATATCTCTGTGTTTGATCTCCTTCAAAATAATAGTTGTTATTCCAAGTACGCCAATCACCTCCCCTATCACAATATCTATTATCGTTATACGGATTAAACCTTATCGTAGCCTCCTTGTCAACGACCACCGTAGCCGTCAGGGTGCGAGTCTCTTCTGGATTCAGGTAAGCGTAAATATATGCATCAGAATTGCCGGAAGTTTCTGGTCGCTCCCAGTCTTTGACTTCGTCATTTTCAAAGAGCATGGGATAATCAGACTGTGCATTCATTCCGCTGAAATAGGTAGTCAGGCTCATGGCTCTGTCCAGCTGTGTCGAGGCAGTCTTCAGTTCCTCTGCCGTACTGGAAGTATTGTTATAAACAGCAGTGAACTTGTCGAAATTACAACCTTCGAAGACTTGTGCTGAAAGCAGCAAATGATAGAGGTGAAGTTTGGCCATATACACCTCTGTCACTTCCGTGGCAGGCAGCAGTTTCCATACGATGTTATCCTCTTTATGATTGGAATAGACTCTATAATCATTGGTAACGGCCCCCACGTATTCTGCCTCGCTGTAGTTATACAGTCTTTGAATATTATATCCTCCGTCAACCTTTGTGAACTTAAATCTGCTTTCCGTCCCTGTTGAAGTAGTTTGGCTAATATTATCTGAATAAGTATAGAAATATAGTTCATCCGACATGCGCTGAAGCGTGTACTCGCCTTCGGCCTGCATCTTGATGGTTATCTTCTCACCATAGATATCCACTCTTGCAGGGTCATAGCTGGAACCAAGAAAGCGCTCTGTTCCGACGTTCAGCATATAACACTCTATACTGTCGCTGAGCGTCAGTTCTGTCGGCATTGTCGGCGCAGTAATAGTCGCCTGTGCTTTCACACTCTGCATGCCCACAACTATGAGGCACACTACTGATAAAAGAATCTTTTTCATAATTATTAGTTTTTTAGTTTATCGATTATTTCTCTAATGTCATCACAGTCTTTTCATTATTCTCCATGCCATCCATCTCTTCGCCGACATTGCTGCCAATATAGGTGGGGTCGCAAACGACATAGTGGCGACCATTCTTGACGACATAGGCACCCTTCACATCGGCATCGGTAATACACACGCCAACGGCAGTATGGCCCGGATAATAGATGAAGACACAATCCAAACCTACGACGTCACGCACCAAACGGCTTAACAAAATGCTGCGGTCTTCCGTGTCACAATAGGGATAGAACAACGTCTCTTCGCTATAGAAGGGTCGGTCGTAGCCCCAGACATCTTCATCATAGCCAAACAGGAAGGTATCGGCATTCTTTACAGTACCTTCCAAATCCACCTTACCCTGCATCCACCAGAGCAACTGCTGCACCTGCTCCAACTGACTCTTGCCTTGCAGCTTTGCCTTCATCTCCTTCACAAGCGTCTGTTGCAGGTGCTGTTCCAACGGGCGATTGGCCATCAGCGTCCAACGCGTCATAAAATTGTTGTCATACATAAAAGCAGGCATGTCATTGTAATAGTCTATCAGGTTCTTGTTCACCTGAACCGTGAAAGCGAAGTCGGGATTCTTCCGCGATACCAGCGTACGCGGTGCGGTCAGCTGGACAGCGTCAAACGTCTGATTCTGGCGGAAGTCGATAGGACGATCTTGATAGCTGATAATGTCAAGTAACCTACCAGCAGAGCCTGCTACAGAATCACCATATAGGACATAATTTTTCCCTTCTATAGTGTAGAACAATTTACTGTACACGAAAGCATCTGTCTGGTAAAACATTCTGAGCTGTCCATTGTCAAAACGTGACACTCGTACGTCGTAGCCCGAACGTCCCAGGATATTCGTCATTAGTAGCACTGCCTCGTTGGTACTACCCAAAGCGGTCTGCGACAAGCGGTCTATCATCTTCACATAGGCCCAGTCACAGAGGTGCTGCTCTTGCTTCTTCTGCTGACAGTCCTTCAGGGTCTGCGCCGTGGCTGACTCTATCCAAGTCATACACTTGGTAATCTCATCGTCCGTAGCCTTCTTTACTTTCACTCGCTTTGAGGCATCGAGATGAATCTGCACCTCAGTTCCATAGTGGTTAAACACCACCATTTCCTTGTTCTTTACTTTCTTGGCTGCACAGATTCCTGTTACACACAACAGGGCAAGCACCATACTAATAATTGTCCGTTTCATAGTTAGTTTTATTTTTTATAGTTACTATTCTTATATCCCTTACCACACGACAGAGGCGCGGAGCTGCTTTTGTCGGTTCCGAGACGAAGGTCGTGAGATTACCTGAATAAAGAAATTGGAGACACAGCCCCACGCATTGATGCGCGGAAGCCGCTCTGCTCTCCTGCTTTATTCAGCCTTGCTTGGAAAATTTCCTACGTTTTCGTTCCGCAAGTTTGGAGCATAACGCTTCTTCTGCCGGAGCGGGTCCTTCTTCCACCTGAAGGTAGAAGCGAGCATAGCTCGAAACCCACTCCGTCGGCAAAGGTACGAATAAGGGAGGACAAAACCAAACAAAACGGCAGTTTTTTTTTGTTTTTGTCGAGGGGAAAGTACCTTCGAGGCAAGGCCTCAGAGGTAAGCAAAAATGCCGAAATCACCAAATGATTCCGGCATTTTTATCTTTCCTTCCCCTAAAGAATAGTTATAACAAATCGATTTCCTCTTTGCTGAGACCCGTCACTTGGCTAATGATGTCAGAGGTAACTCCTAATGATTTCATCTTTCGGGCATTTTCCCTATTAGCTTCGGCATGACCTTCTATAAGACCTTCGGCACGCCCCTTCTTATGTGCCGTGTCCACGGTATTGTAATAGTCGCGGAATTCCTTGACACTCTCCTCATACTCCTGCCGCTCCTTAGGTGTGAACTTGGCGATTTCGGCCTGCTCGAACAGACGCTTGAAGACTCGCTCCTGCAATGCCTTCGGACGGTCCAGCAGACGGGAGAGGTTGCTCATGCACCTTTACAACATTATTTAATATATTCTATGGCACAACGTACTCCAGACAGGGCCAATATGCGTCTTCTTCGGCGTTTTGGACAAACAGTGAGAGGCGGCCCG
>CAMOQW010000013.1 GCA_946623195.1 uncultured Prevotella sp. | reverse complement strand
CGTACTCCATAGTTAAATGTTGTTTATTTGGGTGCAAAGTTACAAAAAAGTTTAGTGTTTAGCGTTTAGAGTTGATAGAATTTTCGTAACTTTGCGCAATAATAACTAAAAAAGCAAGAAAAAAAATGTTTGGATTAGGAATGCAAGAGATTCTGGTCATTGCACTCATCGTGCTGCTGTTGTTTGGCGGCAAAAAAATTCCTGAGCTTATGAAAGGTCTGGGGAAAGGCGTGAAAAGCTTCAAGGACGGCATGAAGGAAATCGACACAGACGCAGAAGTGAAGAGTGACGACAAAAAAACGCAGGCAGAAGCATAAAGAACGAGACACTAAGGACTTGCACCCGTACTGCAATGGCTGATATGACGTTTTGGGATCATCTGGACGTGCTGCGCTCGGCACTCATCCGCATGGTAACGGCAATGGTGCTGCTCGGCATTGCTGCATTTATCATGAAGGACGCTCTGTTTGCCATCGTACTGGCTCCCCGCAGCAGCGATTTCGTCAGCTACCGTCTGTTGGGCGTCGATGCCTTCAGCTTGCATTTGATGAACACAGGCCTGACGGAGCAGTTCATGGTCCACGTACGCACAGCCATGTATGCCGGACTGCTGTTGGCTTCACCTTATATATTATATGAACTGTTCCGCTTCATCAGTCCCGGGCTCTATGAGAACGAGCGTCGCTACGCTATATGGATAGTGGGAGCAGCCTACGTGATGTTCCTCGTTGGAACTGCTGTCAACTACTTCATGGTGTTTCCGCTGACAGTACGATTCTTAGGCACATACCAGGTATCGCCCGACGTTGAGAATATGCTGACGCTGCAGTCATATATAGACACGTTTCTCGGCATGAGCCTGGTGATGGGTTTGGTATTTGAGCTACCCGTCGTATGCGGACTGATGGGGAGGCTGGGACTGCTGACCGACCACTGGATGACGGAATATCGCCGTCATGCCATTGTGACGATACTCATCGGATCGGCCATCATCACGCCAACCACCGATGTCTTCACGCTGGTGGTGGTGGCGCTGCCCATCTATCTGCTGTACGAGGTGAGCATCCTCATCGTAAGAACTACTAAACGAAATAAACAGATACTTTATGACACTTAAGAGAATCAGAACCGCACTGGCCATCTTGATGCTGGCCAGCATCACATGGCTCTTTGTTGACTTTACGGGCACGGCCCGCGACATCGCCTGCATCGCCTGGTTGCCGAAGCTTCAACTGCTGGAAGCCGTGCTGGCCCTCAATGCCATCGTCATCGCGCTGCTCATTGTGCTGACACTCATCTTCGGACGTATCTATTGCAGCGTCATCTGTCCGCTGGGCATCATGCAAGACCTGTTCGGGTGGCTGGGTAAGAAGGCCAAGAAGAACCGCTACACCTACTCGAAGGCACTGTCATGGCTGCGCTATTCGCTGTTGGGTGTCATGGTAGCGGCCTGCCTTGCGGGCATCGGTACCATCGTGCAACTGCTGGCCCCCTACTCTGCCTTCGGACGCATCGCCACCATGCTGTTGCAACCGGTATGGAAGGCGGGCAACAATCTGTTGGCCGGCATTGCTGAAAGCTATGACAGCTATGCTTTCTATCAAGTGGAGACCAACGTGCCCAACATCGCTGTGGTGACAGCGATTGCCGCCCTGACTCTCATCGTGCTGGCTATTCTGGCGTGGCGAAACGGACGCACCTACTGCAACACCATTTGCCCCGTAGGTACTGCGCTGTCGTTGCTAAGCCGTTTCTCGTGGCTGAAGATACACTTCGACACGGAGAAATGTCGCAACTGCTCGATGTGCAGCAAGAACTGCAAGGCGGCATGCATCGACTACAAGACCCACACCGTGGATGCCTCGCGCTGCGTGGTGTGCGGCGACTGCATCGGGAGTTGCAAGTTTGGGGCACTCACCTACTCACACCGACTCCAACCTACCCAACCTACCCAACCTACAAAAGCCCCCGACCCCGGCAAGCGGTCGTTCCTGCTGACATCGGCCCTGCTGACGACTGCTGCCCTGGCGCAGGAAGCCAAGAAGACCGATGGAGGATTAGCAGAGATACAGGATAAGGTGGCCCCCGAACGACAAACCCCACTGACGCCACCCGGCTCGCTGTCGGCCGAGAATATGGCCAAGCACTGCACGGGCTGTCAGTTGTGCGTATCGGAATGTCCTAACCAAGTGTTGCGTCCCGGTACCGACTGGATGAGCATCATGCAGCCCACGATGTCGTACGAACTGGGCTACTGCCGCCCTGAGTGCACCCGCTGTTCGGAGGTATGCCCCGCCGGAGCCATCCAGAAGATAGAAAAAGCCGACAAGGCATCAACGCAGATAGGCCATGCCGTTTGGGTGAAGAAGAATTGTATCCCGCTGACTGACGGCGTAGAGTGCGGCAACTGTGCGCGCCACTGTCCGGTGGGAGCCATCGAGATGGTGCCGGCGAATGCTGACGATGAGGAGAGTGCCTACGTGCCTGCCGTCAACGAGAGCCGCTGCATCGGCTGTGGAGCCTGCGAGAATCTGTGTCCGGCACGACCCTTCTCGGCTATCTATGTAGAGGGTCATGAAGTACATCGGGAAATATAAGCAAACCCCAAAACACCAAAGAAATATGAAGCAAGATATATCAAGACGCCATTTTCTGAAGCTGCTGGGCGGTGGCGCGGTGACGACGGCAGCAGTGCTGACCGGCTGCCAGTCAAAAAAGGAGACGAAAGCCGTGGAGGAATATAAGCAACAGGTGGAGCCGCCGGTGGGAAAGATGACCTACAGGACCAATCCTCTATCGGGCGACAAGGTGTCGCTGCTGGGTTATGGCATGATGCGTCTGCCGACGAAGCCAGACAACCAGGACGAGTATGACCAGGAAATGATAAACCGCCAGGTGGACTATGCCATCGAACATGGTGTGAACTATTTCGACACGTCGCCAGCCTATTGTCGCGGTTTGTCGGAACGTTGCACAGGCATTGCACTAAGCCGCCACAAGCGGTCGGAGTATTTCGTGGCCACGAAACTCTCGAACTTCAACCCAGCCACACAGAGCCGCGAGGAAAGCATCAAGATGTACAAGACATCGATGAAGGAGCTGCAGGTAGACTACATCGACTACTATCTGCTGCATGCCATTGGAGGCAGCATGGAGGAATTTAAGCGCCGCTACGTGGACAACGGGATGATGGACTACCTGATGCAGGAGCGCAAGGCCGGAAGAATCCGCAATCTGGGATTCTCGTTTCATGGCAAGAAAGATGTATTCGACAAGGTGCTGGCTATGAACGACAAGTACCACTGGGATTTCGTGCAGATAGAGCTGAACTATCTGGACTGGGACTTCGCCAACGAGATTAGCAACAACAACGTAGACGCCCATTACCTGTATGACGAACTGATGAAAGTGGGCATCCCGTCCGTTATCATGGAACCGCTATTAGGCGGGCGGTTGGCCAACCTGCCTCAGTTCCTCGTCACCGAGTTGAAGCAGCGCGACCCGACGAGGTCGGTGGCTTCCTGGGCCTTCCGCTATGCAGGCACACCCAAAGGTGTGCTCACCGTGCTGAGCGGCATGACGTACATGGAGCATTTGAAGGACAACCTGCTGAGCTACTGTCCGCTGGTGCCTCTGACGAAGTATGAACAGAAGCACCTGGAAGAAAACATCGCCAACAAGATAGTAGGACTGCAGAACATTCCCTGCAACGACTGCAAATACTGCATGCCATGTCCGTACGGCATCGACATACCCGCCATCTTCGTGCATTACAACAAGTGCAAGAACGAAGGTACACTGCCCAACAATGCCGGCGATGCCGACTACCGGAAACTACGCCGACAGTACCTGATAGGCCTGGACCGCGCCGTGCCGAAGTTGCGACAGGCCGACCACTGCATCGGCTGCGGACAATGCGAGCCACACTGTCCGCAGAGCATCCGCATTCCGCGAGAATTACATAAAATCAGCGACTTCGTGGAGACGTTGCGGCAAGGCTGACAACATCACCACCACGCCTCACCGTCTCTTTCCGCCCTTTCCATGTCGTCAATCAGGCATTCGGCCAGTTCGTGCACCATCTCCTTGGGAACCTTGAAGCGCGGATCGTCAGAATGCGGGTTGATGGCAGAGAGGAAGTGCGGAACCTCTTGTTTGTAGACCTCACGCATGCGGACGTTTTCACTCCCCTCGCTGGCACAGGAGAAGGAGATGTTGGCCAACCGGTCACACAGTTTGACGAACGGCGCATAGGGTGTCTGGCGAATGCCCTGATAGTATCGCTCACCAGCCCGTTCAGCCCGTGTGCGCCCCTTGTCGTTGGTCAGCGCATAGACGATTTCTGTTGCCATCAGGCTCTGTTCCTCCGTCATCATCGTGCGCGCAGTATTCATCACGTCATTGTATGTCTGGCGTGCATCCTCGATGCTGTCATGATAGTAGGCAGCAAAGAAGAGCGGCAGCACGTCGTCATCACTGACACACACCAAGTGCCCGAACGAGCGCACTCCCTCAGCCACCATGTCGAGATGATAGCCATAGGGCAGTCCGCCACCATACGTCTGGTTGACACTCTGATGCAGTCGGTGGGCAGAAAGCCTCATGCGGTCTATCTGGTCGGCATGTCGCTCTTGACACAGCAGAAAATCTTCCTTTGTCATAGTCATTTGATTTTGGGTTTGAGTTCGTCGGGCGAATCGTTGGTAAACATGTTTACGGGAGGCGCCTCGCGCTCGAAGAGGTGCCGGATGACGTCGGGGGCAAGGGTGACGGCAGGTTGGAAATCGGGACCCTTCAGATAGCGCACGATGCTGTAGCGCAACTGCCGGGCCACAGGGTCGGCACTCTTCGCGACGGTTTGCCGGCCAATGGGCAGCGTGGTCATCAGCAGACGGCCTTTCAGCACGCGGGCCTCAACTATCATGCCCAGTTTCCGACTGACATGCCACGTATCGATGGGTTGCACGGGCGGCTGATACTCGGCCGGAAATTCAGCCAGATTCATCACTTGCGTGCGATTGACGAGATACCACCAGTTCAGGTTCTGCCAATCATCGGTGGGGAAGTCGCGGAACATGGGGTGCTCGTTCTGGATATAAGTTCCCGTAGTATGTGGCGGTCGCATTTTGAACCATGAGGTATTCCAGAAGACTGGCAGATAGTGATGCTTCACATCGTTGCCATAGCGAACCCGCCCAGCAGCCGTGAGCAATACGATGCCGCCACACCGAAGCGTCTCTATGGCGCGAGTGTCAAGGCTGTCAGCTTCATAGAAGGGCACATTACCGGTGAGACGGGCAGGAACGGTCAGCGCAGCATCATCCAAGCGATCAGGATAGACCCAGAAGTCCCAGCTGTTATGCACCATGTTGCCCAGCCATGTTCGCAACGTCAACTTGGCGGGAGCCGGCAGAGAAGCGAGAGGGAGCGGGATACGGCCCAGGGCGACGCCTTTGCCAATAGTGACAGACCGGGACGGGAAGGAGTCGGTCAAGAGGACGGAATCACCCAACAGGATGGCATAATGGAGTGACGTACTGTTAATAGTATATGGTGTGGCGTTCATCAGTTCCACGGGGATGTCGGCCTGCTCACCGGAGGTGAAGACAAACTTGGGGAAACGCGCCAACAAGGTCATCGGACTGCAGAACTGCCGCCATTCGTTGGCCGTGACGTAGCCCTTCTCACGCCAATGAACATTCAGTGGGCCAACGAGTGCCGTACCCTGACCGCTGTAGTCGTTGAGTCCCAACAGCTGGAATCCAGCATAGTCGGGCGTACGCAGGTTGCGTTCTATTTCGTACTTGTAGCAAAGCGTCTGCAATCGGCCACTGGCCATGAGGAACTTTTCCGCCTGGTCCGCCATACCGTGGTCGGCCAGCAAGTCGCGGAAAATCTCGAAGTTGCGGGCCTTGTAGACACCCGTGTATTGCGAAATCTCGCGGAAGTCAGGAAACGCACACCACTGGCCTTGTTCGTGAGCGATGATAGGCGACTGGTTAGCAGCTGTGTCGCGATAGTTGCGGGGATGTTCGATGCCGCTCAGATAGTCATCGCTGCTGTTCGGAGCATGGCGGTCCCAGTCCAATCCGCGAGCGCCCCCTTTTACATGGTATTCAGAGCCGTCGTCCCACGCCCAGCCGCCGCCCACAGATGCACCGGCATAAATCTTGGTCGGATCATGCTTCTTCATGGCTTTCACCCAGTCGTTACAGTAGCTGACCCAGTCGCCGGCAGGCTCATTGCCAGCAGCCATCATCAGGAACGAAGGGTGGTTGCCATAGGCATCGATGATACGCCGCGACTCCTGCAGCAGGTAGTCGTCAATTATCTGTCCGCGACGCAGTTTGACGCCGTGGTTAGGCCATGAGGGCCCCTCTGGCTGCAGATAGATGCCCACCCGGTCGGCTGCGTCGAAGGCAGCTTCCGGCGGACAATAACTATGGAAGCGCACATGGTTGATCCCATACTCCTTGCACTTGCGGAAAATCCGCAGCCACGACTCCACATCTGTCGGGGGATAGCCCGTCTCGGGGAAGCAACAGTTTTCCACCGTTCCGCGCAGGTAGAGCGGCAGGCCGTTCAGCATCAGCTGACGTCCCTTCACGCGGATGTCTCGCATACCAAACGTCGTCACATACTCATCACCATTGACCGATACGGTCAGCCGATAAAGATTGGGGGAGAATTCATCCCATGTCAGCAGGTGTTTCGACAGGTCCAGCGTCAGTGCCACCTCATCGTCGTCGGCCTCGGCCAAGACATTGCCAATCTCCTTCCCGTCCTTACCCACCGTTGACACTGATGCATTCAGCAGGTAGGGCGTAGCGTAGAAACGATCGACCTTTATGACGACATGCGCCTTCGCTTCAGCCACGTCAGGATAGACTCGCACACTGCGGATGCTGAGTAACTGGGGGCGGGCCTCCAGTTGGATGCGCCCAGCAATGCCGTTCCAGTTGCCTTGCGTCTGGTCGGTCACGGAGTGAGAGTCCTGGCCCACGCAGACGTTCTCGATACCGTTGTAGACGCGCACGGTGATATCGTTGCCGGCCCCCAACTTGAGGAAATGGGTCACGTCATACTCATGGGGCACTGACAACGACATCTGGCGACCCACCTCCTGACCGTTGACGAAGACGGTAGTCTCGATGTGGGGCCGCTCCAAGAAGAGTATCACGCGTGAGCCATGCCAGTCGCGGGGCACGTAGACCCGCTTGTGATACCATGCCGTGCCGACATAGTGACGTTCGGGAGTCAGGAAGAACGGGAACTTCATCTGGCCCTCCTGCCGATACTTCTCCATGTAAGGATTAAAATAGTAGGACGAATCATAAAGCGACCCCGTCCACTGCGTTCGCACGCTGACCACATCGCCCTTGCCGTTGGTCAGCATCGACCCCGGCAGCATCACGTAGTCACTATAGGTGACTGGCTGTTGTGGCCCCGTGGCAAAGTCCCACGCACCGTCGAGAGACAGCACACTCTGGGCATGAGAGGTCATAAACCCCAACAGCAGGACCAGAAGCATCACGAGTTTACGTTGCATCATGAGCATCGGATTGAAATGGTTGTCAGTAACACGTGCAGGCAGAGCGTAGACTACAGCTGGATGCTCAGCTCGCTACCCTTGTAATCAACCATGACACCCTGCGGATTTTCAAGATTGAGGGCAGCAGGACGGTCCTTGGTGACGTAGACGATGTTGAAGCGGCGCTGCTTCAGCGAACCCTGGAACTTGCCATTCTGCTGGCCGATGGTCAGCGTGCGCGATGCATCGTCGTAGTTGATGTCGATGGTCAGATATTTTCCTTTCTCGTAATTATAGTTCACGCCTTCGTCCTCATACAGTTGGAACTGACCATTGCGACCGGCATAGACGTAGAGATTGATGAGGTCGGCAGGTTTCTCGTCGCAATACTGTACCTCTGGGCCGTAAGGGATGATGCTGCCCTCGCGGACGAAGACGGGAATGCGCTCGTAGGGAGCATCGACTATGAGTGTCTGACCGCCTTCAATGTGGTTGCCCGAATAGAGGTCGTACCAGCCCGACTGCTTGGGGAAGTAGACGCTGCGATTGCGGGCCTTATACTTGGCCACGGGGCAAGCCATCAGGGCAGGACCGAACATCCACTGGTCCTTGATGTTGAGCACCCGAACGTCTGAGCCAAAGTCCATCACCAAGCCGCGCATCATGGTATAGTCGTGCAGATGCACCCAGCCGGCCATCGAGTAGAGATAGGGCATCAGTCGGTAGCGCAGACGGTCATAGTAGACAAACGACTGGTAGCAGGAATGCTGCTCGGGAGCCAGGTTCCAGATTTCGCGTAACGGCCACTGACCATGCACACGGAACAGGGGGATGAAGGCTCCGAACTGGCTCCAGCGAGCCTGCAACTCGCGCCACTCCTTCAGGTCCTCGTTCTCGACGCCTGTCTTCTCGTATTCCGATTGGGCCTTCATATAGCGGCTCTCCACGCAGAATCCGCCCTGGTCCATACCCCAGAAGGGCAGACCCGACATCGAGTAGTTCAGACCGGCTGTCATCTGGGCGCGCATGTCCTCCCAACGCGTACCGATGTCGCCCGACCAGGTGGCGGTGGAATAGCGTTGCTCGCCGGCAAACCCGCTGCGCGTCAGCAGGAATACACGCTGGTTGGGGCGTACGGAGCGCTGACCGTTGTAGATAGCATCGGCATTGACAATGGAATAGGCATTAAAATACTCCGTCGTTGTGCCGAGGGCCGTAGGGCCGCTCAGGGCCTTGCGATACCACATCGGTGTGCAGTCGCGGACGTTGGGTTCGCTGGCATCCATCCACCAAGCGTCTATCCCATATTTATATTTAGAGAACAGGTTCTTGTCCATCTGCTGCCAGAACAGTTTACGGGCTCCAGCATCATAGGCATCATAAAACGAACCCACATAGCCGGGGCCTACCCAGTCGTGGATGTCGTCCACCACAGCTTGATGGTACATCCAGCCCTTCTGGTCGATAGCCTTGTAGTTGTCGGTATTGCAATAGAACTTGGGCCACACCGATATCATGAAGCGGCCGCCCATCTGGTGCACGCTGTCGAGCATGGCCTGCGGATTAGGATAGCGCGCAGCCTCAAACTGGTGGGAACCCCACTGGTCTTCCTGCCAGTAGTTCCAGTCCTGTACGATGTTGTCACACGGTATCTGACGCTTACGAAACTCAGCCATGTTTTCTTCTATCTCACCAGAAGTCTTATAGCGCTCACGGCTCTGCCAGAAGCCAAGCGCCCACTTCGGATAGACAGGAGCCTTGCCTGTCAGCGTGCGGTAGCCGGCAATGACCTCGTCGGCATTCTGGCCGGCAATGAAGTAGTAGTCCATGTCCTTGGCCATCTCGCTCCAGATGGAGAGCTTGCGCTGGTCCTTGTTCAGCCTGGCCACGCGGAGTCCGCAGTAGCTGACGTCACCATCAGGCTGCCACTCGATGCGCAGTTGCTGGCGCTTGCCCTGGGGCAGCCGTTTACGGAACTTATAGGTATTGGGGTTCCAAGCAGTACGCCATCGCTCGGCCACAACTTCCTGGCCTCCGATATACACCTTAATATATCCGGCATAGTAGAGGATGAAGTGGTAGACGGCCTCCTTCGGTGCTTCGATATAGCCTTCATACACCACGTTGGCACCATTGAGTTTGAAGCCCTGTGGAAGATTCTTGATGCCGCCGGGTTCGGTACGGTTGGCCAATTCTGAGGCTGCGGGACAGTCGAACTCGTAGTAGATAGAGTCTTCATCGCGTTGGATCTGCTTGCCCTGCTTGTCGGTATAGGTACCAGTCAGATGGCCTTCTCTGCCCTGCTTGTCGTACAGTTTGAAGGCGCGGCCCAACTGTAAGTAGTCATCGGGATTGCCGAAGCGACAGTACGAGTACGAATCCCAGAGCAGTCCGTAGTTGCGGTTAGACAGCACGAAGGGCACGCTGACCTTCGTGTTATACTGGAACAGGTCTTCGTTCAGACCCTTCATGTTCAGTTCCTCGGACTGATGCTGACCCAACCCATAGAACGCCTCGTCCTTCGGGCTGTCGAACAGCATGCGCCAGGTCAGCCCCGTGCGCTGCGACTCCGGCACCCTGGCCACGTCGACACCAATCTCGCGGTCGGGCACACGGAAGGGCTTGAAGGTCTTGCCTTGCTTGGCCTCCTTGAGCAGCGACTCGCCCTGTGCATCGAAGAATTCCACGCGGCCGGTCTCTTCGTTCACCTTCACCGTCACGCCACGTGCCTTCACTGTCACCACATCGTCGTCTTCGCTAACGTCAAACTTCGGTTTAGCCGTCTGAGGCACTATGATCAGACTCTTCGGTTTGTCAGGGAGTTCAGCGTCCGATGTGGCCTGCACACGGATGATGTTGTCGCTGACTACATGCAGGCGAACCACCTTGGCGCCGCCTGCCTCAGGTTTCTCGACGGGAATGGTCACCGTCTGGCCGTTCACCTTGTAGTCGTCGGCCATCACGGTGAGTGCTGCCATCGACAGCAGTCCCGTCATCATTGTCTTGAAAATTCTCATTGATAGTTAGTTATTAATTAATGTTTTCAGTGTACTTAATTGTCGTCGTCGTCCATCATGACGGCCTCTTCCGTCAGGATTTCCTGACGGGCAGGCAACGTGATGAAGAAGATGGTGCCGCCGCCTGGGTTGTCGTCCAGCCTGATGGTGCCGCCATGAGCTGTGATGATGTCCTTCACACGGTCCAGTCCGATACCCTCTCCGCCAATGACGCGATCGAAGGCGTGCTCCTTGTATTCGTCACGGATGCCTATGCCATTGTCGGCTATCTGGAGCATCGCTTCGCCTTGCGTGGTGCGGCCGATGTTGACGGTAATCTGGCAGTTGCCTGCCGAGAACTTGACAGAGTTAGTGAGCAGGATAGTCAAAGCCTCGGACAGTCGTTCTTCATCCACATCGCAGTACAACTGCTCTACCATCGAGCGGCAGGTCAGCTTCGCCTTCTGCCCAAGGTCGGTAGTCGAGAATTGTCGACAGATGCGCTTCGTCATGTCCACGACATCTTCATCTGTGCAGTCGAGCGTCAGGGCCTCATCATCGGCAGCCACCACGTCGGCAGCGGGGGTGTAAGCAGACCGGACCTGCTGCTGTTCGGCAGCCATCTGGGCACGCATCTCGCTCATCCATTGCAACTTCTCCGTCTCGCGGCGCAGCGTCTCAGCCTCCGTGCGCTGGGCATGGCGCTTCAGGAACCACCGGCGCCACCACCATGCAGAACCAGCTATGAAGAGCAGGTAGAGCAGTATCATCCAGCGGGTGCGCCAGAGCGGCGGCCTGATGGTGATGTCCAGTGTGCTCTCTTCGTCACCTATCGTACCGTCGTCGTTCAACATGCGCACATGGAGCACATAAGAGCCTGGGCGCAACGAGTTGTAGGTGATATTGGGGTTCAATTCGGAGGTTTTCACCCAGTTGTCATTGAAGCCATCCAGCCGATAGACGAATCTCTTGCCGTTCTTGATATTGCCGGCATCGCTGCCTAACTGTATGGTGAACTGGTCGTTATAGCGCAGGGTGATTTCGCGGCAAGTTTCCAGGGCTTCGTCCATGATGACGCGCCCGTTCACCTCACGGCCAACAGGCACATCGGCATCAAACAGTTGCAGGCCGCTGAATACCGGGCGCTCCTTGCTCTTGACGTTCGACAGAGCCTTGGGGTTGATGATGTCCAGACCGCCCTGACCGCCAATCAATATCAGACCGTCGCGAGTCAGACAGGTGGAGCGCTGGTTGTAGACCTCCTGCTGCAGTCCGTCGCGGTTGTTATAGCTGCGAACGGTGAACTGCCAGGTGCCGTCATCCTGTCGCTCGGGGCGAATCTTGGAGACGCCGTGGTCGGTCACCACCCACATGATGTGCTCCTGGTCTTCCAGAATGGAGCACACGCTGCTGCCGAAGAGTCCGTGGCTCATGTCGAGCAGCCAGACGCGCTGGGTACGCTGGTCGTAGACGGTAGCACCCGATGCTGACCCCTGCCAGATCAGACCACGCGAGTCTTCCATGACGCACACCGACGAGCCCATGTTGTTGGGCAGGTTGTCAGTCTCAGGCAACACGCGGTTCGCCACTTGGCCCGTGCGTGGATTAACGAAGCACCAAAACCAGCTGGTACCAACCATCAGCCAGCCTTTCCGTATCCACCATACGCTGGTCATGTAATTGCTGGGCAGACGGGTATTATCGGTATTCCACGTCCGGAACCGGCCAGTCTTGAGGTCGAGTTTCTGGATACCGCCGCCCAGCGTGGCTATCCAGATGTTATGCCATCGGTCTTCGGTAACGCTCCATACGTTGTTGGTCGAGAGCCCGTCGCGTGAGCCGTCAGAGCGAATGTTCTGGATGGTGGCATGTCGAGGGTCTTCCTTCGAGGGTATGCAGCGCGTCAGACCACCATTATAGGACCCGAACCAGATGCTGCCATCGCTGGTCCTGCAGCTGCCCACCATGATATTGCCCAGCATAGGACTGTTGTCCTTGGTGTAGTGGTTCACGATTTCCTTGCTTCGCGGGTCGTAGACTATAATGCCGTCGGTATTGCTGCCCAGCCAGTAGTAGCCGTGATGGTCTTCGACAACAGTATTGATGTCGCCCAACGGCAGACTCTGGATGCTGGCCAGACCTTCCTTATACTCGTTGATACCGTTCTTGTAGGTACCTATCCATACCTGTCCGCGGTCATCGATATAGACATTGCGGAGGGTGTTGTCGCTGATGGAGGTCTCGTCGTACTTGCTGTTCAGGAACTGTCGCATCTGGCGGGCAGCAATGTCTATTACGAAAAGTCCGTCGTGGTCGGTGGTTACCCACAGCCAACCGTGACTGTCGGTCTTCACGTCCCAGACGGTCAGTTGGTCGGGTACATTCTCCAAGCCGCTCGATCGCAGCAGTTCAGGCAGCGAGGTGTACCACCGTTTCTCCTTATTGATATATATAAAGGTATAGTTCTCGGCTACCACCCAGTAATTATTCTGCGGGTCGATGGTCAGCCGGTAGTTCTGGGTCTGGTGCATACCGTGCTGCTTAATCCAGGTTTCTTCGCGCTCAATGATGCCACGCTCGCCGTCAAGGAACACCAGTTCGCCATCGAAGGTGACAAGGACTACGCCGTGCTCGTAGTCGGTCATGGCGGCAATGCCGTAGTGCGACTTAAACTGGTTCTGCTCGTAGCCTAACTTGAATTCTGCCTTCTTCTTGGTCTTGGGGTTGTAATACCAGATGCCCTCGTCGTAGAACTTGAACCAATAGTTCTTGTGCCGGTCGATATACACGCGCTCCACGGCATTGCGGTCCTTCAGCATGGTGGCAATCTCCACGTTAGGATTGCGGTTGAATTTCTCGGTCACCGGATCGTAGATGCAGTAGTTCATGCCTTGCTTCAGCCAGAGTCGCCCGTCAGTGTCTTCCATGATCTGGTCGGTATAGTTGTCGCGCATCGTGGTGGTGTCGCGCATGTTGGAGTAGAACGTTTTTACGCGATAGCCGTCGTAGCGGTTCAAACCATAGGCAGTACCAATCCACACAAAGCCACGACTGTCGCGAAAGACGCAGTTCACCTGCGAATTAGACAGGCCGTCGCAGGTATCCAGACGGCGGAATTTCATGTCGGGAATGTCTGCCAGCAGCACGGCGGGCAACATCGTCAGGAGGAGTAAGAGCAGTTGTTTTCTTATCATGATGGCTGTTTTGTTCTTATTTATCGTTAATCATACTGGTATCCAGAACCAGAAGGTTGACCCGCGGTCTACTTCACTCTCTACACCAATCTCGCCTCCGCATTTTTCGATGATGGCCTTGCAGATAGACAGTCCGAGGCCGGTGCCCTGCACGAAGTCGTTGAGTTTGACGAAGCGCTCGAAGATGGCGGTCTGCTGGTCTTTGGGAATGCCGGAACCGGTGTCTTCGCAATAAAGGAAGAGGCCGCGCTGCCCCTTGCGATCCTCCAGCCGGTAGCCGACGCGGATGTGGCCCTGACGGGTGTACTTGACAGCGTTGGTGACAAAGTTGGTGATGACTTGCTGGATGCGGCGGTAGTCGATTTCGACGGGCAAACTCTCCAGCGGGTTGTCTTTCTGGAATTCCACGCCAGGTTCCTGCACTCGCTGCTGCAACGACTGGCAGATGTCATCAAACTCATGTGCAAAATCTACGTGCTCCGGCATGATTTGCATGGCATTGGCATCCATGTTCGACAGCACCAGGATGTCGTTAATCAGGCGCAGCAGCATGTCGCAGTTGTTGTGGATGATGCGAATCATCTCACGCTTCTCGTCGGGCTGGTCGATGGCCTGCAACAGGTCGGAGAAGCCCACGATGGCATTCAGCGGTGTACGGATTTCATGGGTCATATTGGCCAGGAATACCGACTTTTGATGGCCGGAATCGTTGGCACGCTCTATCTCGCGGCGCAGCTGTTCCTGCTTGGTCATCAGCTTCGATACATTTCGCCAGATGCCGAAGCATCCCTTTTGCCGCCCATGTTCATCATATTCCGGGATGCAATTGATTTGTATCCATACGTCAGGACCGCTTTTGGTGAACACGGGGTGCACCTGTCCTATCCACGTGACGGGTTTGGCAAAGTGTTCGCGGGGATTGGACAGTCGCTGCACGTACTCATCGTCGGCGTTGGCAAACTGCTGCCGCATCTCGTCCAGCGAACAGGAATAGGCAACGGTGCTCAGTCCGTTGTAGTAGTAGATGCGGTCATCGTCAAAGGAAATGCGGAACGGCTGCATCTCGCAATTCTCCATCATGTAGCGCAATTCCGTCTCGTAGTGCTGGATCTCTTCGTTGGCGCGACGAATCTGCAAATCATTCTGGATGGCCTGCAGATACATGTCACGTTCCTCTGACACCATGCGGGTCGCTATGGCAATATAGACCAGCCGGCCTTGATCGTCACGAATGGGGTGCAGGCGGATTTCCAGATAGTCGTGGATGTTACGTTCGGGCACGATGCTCTGCGAACAGATCCATAGTTCCTCCACATGGTCCTTGTCGACGCACTCGCGGAAAGGCGACAGGTCGAAGAGGTTGGTGTTCGAGAAGAAGCTGTCGCTTTCATCGCCGTCGAAGTGGCAGATGTCGCGCATGGCCTTGTTAGCATCGATGAGCCAGCCTTCAGGGGTGTAGAAGGAGAGTCCGATGATGGACTGCTCGAAGATGAGCTTGTATTTCTCCGTCAGTTCCCGCTCCGCCTTCTGCTGCTCGCGCAACCTGGTCTCGTCTACCAGCGTACTGATAATGCTGACGGGCTTGCGACTGCCGGGCAGCGTCTCGCCCACACTGGTATTGTGCAGATAGCCCCAATCAGGCTTGTTGCCTGTGAAGTCGAAATTCCAGCGGTAGTTGAACTCGGCCATTTTCAGCTCTCCCTGCATGATTTTACGGATGAAGCCGAGAGCCTCAGGCAGGTCGTCGGGATGGACGTGCTGCTTCCATTCCGTCTCGCTTATACCTTCGTCGGGCAGCATGTGACCGGCCAGCTTCACGATATGGTGACGGAGCAGGTCGTAGATGATGACATTGTTGCCGCTGATCTTCAGGGCCTGCTGCATCATGGCATGGGTGAACTGGGCTTGCCGGGTATGGCGGCGGACCCGTCGCCGGATAATGCGGTTGGCAAAGAGGACTGTAGAGAACAGCACAATCACAGCCACAGCCATCAGCAGGGGCAGGAATTGCAGCAGGTGGATGTCCAACAGCACAGAGATATATAGGAGAGTTGTTGTTTGCATATACTTGTAGTCTTATACCGTGATGTCATGTTTCTTCTCAATAGTAGCGGCCTTGCAGGGAATGGTGAGGTAGGCCGTAGTGCCATTGCCCAGTTCCGACTGTATTTCGATGGTGCCGCCCATCTGGTGCACCAGTTCCTGCACGATGGGTAGGTCGAGACCCGTACCGCAGAGTTCCTGGTTCATGTTGCGGACGAAACGGTCAAAGACCTTGGGAAGCGTCTCGGGGTCGATGCCCACTCCGGTATCCTCGACACTGATAATCAGCTCGCCACGCCAGTATTCACACTTGGCACGGATGCTGCCTTCATGGGTCATGGCGGCCGCCAACGAACAGAGGCGACCAATCACCTTGCCCAACTGCTCTTGGTCGATGCTGACAACCAAGTGTTCGAAAGGATTTTCAACGCTGGTCTTCACCTGAGGATTGACCTGACTCCACCCCATCTGGCAATAGCCGTCGAAGAGCAGGGCGATGTCGGTTTCCTCACACTTGAACTCTATCATCTTGGCATCCAGGCGCGACAGGAAGAGGATGTCGTTGATCAGCTGCAGCAACATGCCTGAGTTCTTCTTGATTTCGTCCACGAAAACGGGTTCGTCGGCCGCATCGTGCTCCGATTCGAAGAGTTCGGCAAAGCCTACGACGGCGTTGAGAGGCGTGCGAATCTCGTAGCTCATGTTGGTGAGGAACGACTGCTTCAGCAGTTCCGTCTCCTGAGCCTTCTTGGTTTCTACGGCCAACCGGCGCTCCGTCTCCACCATTTCCGTCAGATTGCGGCACAACCCGAAGTAGCGCTCCACGTGGCCCTCTTTGTCGAGCATGGGAACCATGTTGAACGAGAGCCATATCTGGCGTCCCTGCTTATCTCGAATCTCCGTCTCGATGGCCTGGTCGATGGGACGCGTCGTCAGATGGTCCATGCGATTGAGCACACTCGAAACCACGCGGCGGAAGCGCGGCGTAGCCAAGCGGATACAGCGTAGCTGTGAGAGTCGCAACTGGGTCTGTCCGACATTGTTGGACACTTCAAGCGTGTACGACCGCGGATAATAGTTGACCATGCGGACATCGCTGACCCGCAGGGCATAGTTGATGTTGCTGATATAGGCTTCGATATTCTTATTGACGCTCTTCAGCTTCAACATGCCTTCCTGCTGATGGTGGAACGACTCCACCATCTCGGTTACGTTACGTCCGGAAATATAGACGCCCTCCACTTCGCCGTCGGCATTGTGAACGGCTTTGAGGCTCGACTCATAGTACATCTTGCCCTTCAGTTTGAAGTCACTGATCCGGTAGCGCTCATCCTGGAAATCGTCAAAGTCAACAATCGAAGTCATCCGGGCCCTGTCGAAGTCCGACAGTTCTACGGAGCTGAAGAACGGATTGTCCTCAAACCTATAAGCGGATTGCAGTATATGCTGCCGGTCGGTAATCTGGAACGACTGGCAGGCCTTGTCGTTGATGTCACGCAGGATGCCGTTTTTGTCATAATACATCATGTCAGACAGCGACGAATTGAACACCGTGTGATAGCGCATCAGCAACTGCTTGACTTCCTGTTCTTTCTGGAGTGAATCGGTAATGTCGCGCTGAATGCCCAGCAACTGCGTCACATGTCCGTGGGCGTCGCGGTCGGCTATGCTGATGGTCATCTCGTAGTGGCGCTGCAGTCCCTCGGCGGCAGGGTTGCTACGCACATGGACGGTAGCCGTCTGCTGCTTGCCCTCCGTGATGTCGAAAATGGAGCGGCGCATCGTCTCGAAGTCGTCGCGGTCGAAGTACTGCGAGAACTCCACCGGATTGTATTCGTCCATATACTCACCGGCATCAGAGAAACGCAGATAGTGGCGACTGGACAGCTGATAGGTCCACAGATTCAGCCTGCCTGTCTGGAGCACCAGCCGCAGACGGGCATTCTGACTCCGGCTGACATTGGCAGCCTCCTGTTCACGAAACACATACAGTCTGTTATAATAAATCAGCACAAAGACACCTATCAATAGCGCTGCTAAAAGATAGACGAGCAAATGGTCGAAATCGAAGGCATTAATCATATTAATATAGGTAAAACCATATACATTTCTTAGTTATTGCGAGCACAAAGATAAAACATTTTTGCCATTCCACAAAATTTTTTGCCGTTTTCTTGCACATTCCGAATAATATCCGTATCTTTGTCGGAAGAATTTCAAACACAAAAGAGTTATGATAGACGTTAAACAGACATTAGCCGCTGCCGAGGAACGCATGGAGATGGCAGCCATGTTCCTGGAAGAAGAGCTGAACAGAGTGCGCGCCGGACGTGCCAACGTGGCCATCCTGAGCGGAGTGAGAGTGGAATCATACGGCCAGAAGGTTCCGCTGAACCAAGTGGCCAACGTGTCGACACCCGATGCCCGAACCATCGCCATCAAGCCCTGGGACCGCAAGCAAATCAAGGACATCGAGAAGGCCATCATGGACAGCGACGTGGGCATCACGCCTGAGAACAACGGCGAAATCATCCGTCTGGGCATTCCGCAGCCTACCGAAGAGCGCCGCCGCGACCTGGTGAAGCAATGCAACAAGATAGCCGAGAAGGCCAAGGTGGAGGTTCGCAACGTGCGTGCCGACATCAAGGATAAGCTGAAGAAGGCCATCAAGGACGGACTCTCTGAGGACAACGAAAAGGATGCCGAACTGGAGCTGCAGAAGTTGCACGACAAATTCATCAAGAAGCTCGACGACCTGATGGAGGCCAAGAACAAAGAGATCATGACGGTCTAAATGAAAGGACTTGTCATTAAGAATACCGGCAGTTGGTACACCGTGCGCATGGACGATGGACTGACTGCCGATTGTAAAATAAAAGGCAACTTCCGTCTGCGAGGCATCCGGTCTACGAATCCCGTGGCCGTGGGCGACCGGGTGGAAGTGAGAGACGGCTTCATAACCGAGATTGAGGACCGTCGCAACTACATCATCCGCAAGAGTATCAACCTGTCGAAACAGAGCCATATCCTGGCAGCCAACGTGGACCAGGCGCTGCTGGTGGTTACCGTCAGCAAGCCTGAGACGTCTACGACCTTCATCGACCGCTTCCTGGCATCGGCAGAGGCCTATCGGGTGCCTGTCGTCCTTGTTTTCAACAAGACCGACCTGCTGTCGGACGACGAGCGTCACTACCAACAGATGATGACAACCCTCTACGAAGGCATCGGCTATGAGTGTCGCACCATCTCGGCAGAGACCGGTGCCGGCGTCGAGGAGCTGCGCCCGCTGCTGGAGGGCAAGATCACTCTGCTCAGCGGAAACTCTGGAGTGGGCAAGTCGACGCTCATCAATCGGCTGGTACCTGATGCCAACCTGCGTACTGCCGACATCAGCGATGCCCACCAGACGGGGATGCACACCACTACATTCTCGGAGATGATACCTCTCACCTCTCACCACTCACCACTCACCTCTAACGCCTACCTCATCGACACACCGGGCATCAAGGGCTTTGGCACCTTCGACATGGAGCGCGAGGAACTGACCAGCTATTTCCGCGAAATCTTCGAGTTCTCCAAGCAATGCCGCTTCAGCAACTGCACGCACACCCACGAACCGGGCTGCGCGGTGCTGAAAGCCGTTGAGGACCACTACATTGCGCAGAGCCGCTACCAGTCGTACCTATCGATGCTGGACGACAAGGACGAGAACAAATATCGCGAAGCCTACTGAGAGACTTCGCGATAATCGTTTTTTACCCTATCGTTATCGTGTATTTCGACATGAACGACGCTCCCGGCAACAGGTGGTTCATCAGCGGCTTGTCCTTGAACTCGCCACAGAAGCCGCGAGGGTCGCCAATGCCATACCAAGGTTCGATGCAGACGAAGGGCGCCTGCTTGCCATAGGGACTCCAGAAGGCGCAGACGGGGGTCTTGTATTCGACCGTCACGGCGGGGTCGCCATTGGTATCCATCAGCATGGCGCGGCGGGTCTGGCTCTTGTGAATCTTCACCGAGTCGTTGCGGAAGAAGTTGTTCGATATCTCCATGATACCCATATCGGCCTCCAACGGCACTTCCACCATGTCGTGACTGCCGTCGGCATAGCTCTTCAGCGCATCCATCGGCTCCTCATTGTCCAGTTTGATGGTGCCCTCCAGTTTACCTCCCGGCACGTTGAAGGCCGGATGTCCGCCTATCTGGAAGTGAATCTCGCGGGTGTCCGTATTCTCCACATGCCAGATGACGTTGATTTTGTTACCTTCCAAGCGATAAGTTATGGCCAGATTGAACCGGAAAGGATACACCTTCAGCGTCGCTTCGCTCTCATGCAGGGCAAAGGTGACCTTGTCCTGCGTCTGACTGACCAAGGTGAACTCCTTGTCGCGGGCAAAGCCGTGGCGCGGCAGGTGATACTCCCGGCCATCCACCCGGTAGGTCTCGTCGTTCACACTACACACGACAGGAAACAGGATGGGCGAATGGCGGGGCCACTGGGGTCCTGCCTGCCACATATATTCCCTACCCTCGCTGTCTTTCACACTCTGGAGCTCAGCTCCTTTCTCTGCCACCTTGATGGTCAGCTGTTCATTCTTCAATTCTATCATAGTCTTACTTCGCTTTGTAAATCATGGAAATAAATGCAATGCACGCCACAAAGAGTACCGCGAGCGCCGCAAAGACCATCACGATGTGGCCCCGCCCGGTGTCATAGACGATGGCCGCCGACAGCAACAGCATCATCAGTCCCAACGTGCGCGTCATGCGTGCAGCCAGGGCAGCCTGTCTGGCATTGACGACGTCAACTCCGGGCAGGTTGACCTTGAAATGGAAATACACACCCCACATCAAGCCTGCTCCTATGACGGTCAGCAGGATGCAGGGTATCAGCATCTTGCCCCGGCTGCCGTATGCATCCGGAGCACCACTGGGTCCGAAATGAGTTGGCACCGTTTCAGGCATCTGGGTGAATGCCCAGGCGGTATATGCCCACACGAGAATAGCCAACACGATAAAAGCCAGTTCGAAGGCCTTTCCTTCCGTGCCGCGTACAATCTTAAACTCCTGTTTCTCCATAGTCGTTTCCTTTCTTTTTCTTAGGCAGACGCTTCGCCTTGCGCAATGCCTCCGTGATAATCCACTGCAGCTGGCCGTTGGTGCTGCGGAACTCGTCGGCAGCCCAAGCCTCTATCGCATTCATGGTGTCGGCATCAACGCGCAGGATGAAACTCTTGGTGTTCGTCTTCTCTGCCATTCATTCAATGGTTCAATGTTCCGGTGTTCACCACAGGCTGTGCATTGTCGTCACCACAGAGCACGACGAGCAGATTGCTCACCATTGCCGCCTTCTTGTCGTCGTCCAGCTCCACGATGTTGTCCTCAGAAAGTTTGTCGAGGGCCATCTTCACCATCGACACGGCACCCTCCACTATCTTCTCGCGCGCCTGGATGATGGCATCGGCCTGCTGGCGGCGCAACATCACGGCGGCAATCTCCGGAGCGTAGGCCAGATAGTTGATGCGGGCCTCAACCACCTCGATGCCTGCCAGGGCCAACCGCTCATCCAGCTTCTGCTCCAGCTGCTCGTTGATCTCGTCGGCACTCGACCGCAGCGTGGGTTCGCCGCTCTTTCCGTCTTCATCATCATAGGCATACTGCCCAGCCACCTGGCGCAGGGCGGCATCGCTCTGCACGCGCACGAACTTCTCCAAGGCATTCATGAGTCCTTTGGCATCGGACCCAACGGTATTGGGTGCAGCAGCCATGGTCTGAGTGTCCACCTCGAACAGGGCCTTATAGGTGTCCTTCAGCTTCCACACCAGCACCAGGCCAATCATCACGGGATTGCCCGTCTTGTCGTTCACCTTGATGGGCTCCGCATCCAGATTGCGGGCTCTAAGCGACACCTTCTTGGTGCCATAGAAGGGGTTGATCCAATAGAAGCCCGTCTCACCGAACGTGCCGCTGTATTTGCCAAACCAAGTGATGACACGCGCCTCGTTGGGCTCCAACTGCAGGAAGCTGCACATACAGACGATGTCAACTATCAGCAACAATACGCAGCCCCCCAACAGCCATCCGCCAGAGGCCCCGTCACTACCGTCCAACTGAATGATAGCGAACACGATGCCGACAATCGAGGCAACCATCAACACAAGTGTGACAAACAGCATCAGGAAGCCGTTCAGTACCAAACCTCCGAATTTCATTTCTTTTGTTTCCATACCCTTAACAATTAAATTGATATCATTTTGATATCGCAAAGATAGGAACTTTTTTCAGAACGGCAATAGAAACCGCCAATCATTTAACAATTATTATTATTAATATATCTGAATTATTTCGTACCTTTGCACCCCAAATAGTAAATTGTAAATTGTCAAATAGCAAATCAAGATGATGACAGCCAACGAGATTCGCGACTCATTCAAGAAGTTTTTCGAGTCGAAGCAACACACCATTGTGCCCTCGGCACCGATGGTTATCAAGGACGACCCCACGCTGATGTTCACCAACGCGGGCATGAACCAGTGGAAGGATATAATATTAGGTACGCGCGACCCTGAACCGCGCCGCCGGGCCGACACGCAGAAATGCCTGCGCGTATCAGGTAAGCACAACGACCTCGAAGAGGTAGGCCACGACACCTACCACCACACCATGTTCGAGATGCTGGGCAACTGGTCGTTTGGCGACTACTTCAAAGAGGGTGCCATCGACATGGCCTGGGAATATCTGGTGGACGTACTGAAGCTCAATCCCGCCGATTTGTACGTTACAGTATTCGAGGGTTCTCCCGAAGAAAACATCCCCCGCGACGACGAGGCTGCACGCTACTGGGCCAAGCACGTGCCCGAGGACCACATCATCAACGGCAACAAGCACGACAACTTCTGGGAGATGGGCGACACGGGTCCCTGCGGTCCCTGCTCGGAAATCCACGTCGACTCGCGCACACCGGAACAGCGGGCTGCCTCGGGCAAGACGGGCCGCGAACTGGTGAACCAGGACGACCCGCAGGTGATTGAAATCTGGAACCTCGTGTTCATGCAGTTCAACCGCAAGGCTGACGGCTCGCTGGAGAAGCTATCCATGAACGTCATCGACACCGGCATGGGCTTCGAGCGACTGGTTCGCATGATGCAGGGCAAGCACTCCAACTACGACACCGACGTCTTCCAGCCCATCATCAAGGCCGAACAGGACCTCACGGGACTGAAATACTACACCTTCGAGGAAGAGACCGTCAGCCCCGTCACCAAGGAGCAGGACGACATCAACATCGCCATGCGCGTCTGTGCCGACCACCTGCGCGCCGTGGCCTTCTCGATAGCCGACGGCCAGCTGCCCTCGAATGCCAAGGCCGGCTACGTCATCCGCCGCATCCTGCGCCGTGCCGTGCGCTATGCCTACACCTTCCTCGGACAGAAGGAGGGATTCCTCTACAAGCTGGTGCCCACCCTGGTCTACGAGATGGGCGACGCCTTCCCTGAGCTGAAGGCTCAACAGCAACTCATCACCAAGGTCATCAAGGAGGAGGAAGACTCCTTCCTTCGCACCCTGGACAAGGGCATCCAGCTGTTAGACAAAGCCATGGCCGAAGTAAAAGAGAAGGCAGCAGCCAACTCTCAGCTCGTCCTCGACGGCGTCCAAGCCTTCCGACTGTTCGACACCTATGGCTTCCCCCTCGACCTGACAGAGCTGATCTGCCGCGAGAATGGCTTCACCGTCGACGAGGCTCAGTTCAACGTCGAGATGCAGAAGCAAAAGGAGCGCGCCCGCAATGCCGCTGCCGTCGAGAACAGCGACTGGACTGAGCTGAAGGCTGGCGAACAGCAGTTTGTGGGCTACGACTACACGGAATATACGTGCCACATCCTGCGCTACCGCAAGGTGACGCAGAAGAAGCAGGAATTCTACGAACTCGTCCTCGACACCACGCCGTTCTATGGCGAGATGGGTGGCCAGGTTGGCGACTGCGGCGTACTGGTGAATGAGCAGGAGACCATCCAGATTATCGATACCAAGCGCGAGAACAACCAGTCGATACACATCGTCAAGCAGCTGCCCAAAGACCCGACGGCTGAGTTCATGGCCTGCGTAGATACCGACAAGCGCAACGCCTCGGCTGCCAACCACACCGCCACCCACCTGTTGGACTATGCCCTGAAGCAGGTGTTAGGCGACCACGTAGAACAGAAGGGCTCTTTCGTCAGCCCCGACACGCTGCGCTTCGACTTCTCGCACTTCGAGAAGGTCAGCGACGAGCAGCTGCGCCAGGTGGAGCGCATGGTGAACGACATGATTCGCCAGGACATCCACATCGACGAGCACCGCGACATGCCGTTCGACGAGGCCAAGAAGCTGGGGGCCATCGCCCTGTTCGGCGAGAAATACGGCGACAAGGTGCGCGTGGTGCGCTTCGGCCCGTCGTGCGAATTCTGCGGCGGCATCCACGCCCAGTCGACGGGTCGCATCGGCTTCTTCAAGATTCTCTCCGAGAGCAGCGTGGCTGCCGGCATCCGCCGCATAGAGGCCAAGACGGGCCGCGAGTGTGAGGACCTGATGTACGTGATGGAAGACCACCTGAAGGCAGTGAAGGCATTCTTCAACAATGCCAAGGACCTGGAGGCCGCCATTCAGAAATTCATCAGCGAACACGACTCGATGAAGCGGGAGATTGAGCAGTTCCAGGCTCAGGCCGTGGAGCGCACCAAGCAATATCTGCTGACCGAGATACAAACAGTGAACGGAGTGAACGTCATCGCCAAGAGCCAGATTGCCATGCAGCCTGCGCAGGTGAAAGACCTCGTGTTCCAGCTGCGTGCCGCCGTAGAGCCTCCTTTCTTCTGCGCCATGGGGTCCGTCTTCCAGGACAAGCCCATGCTCACCGTCATGATGAGCGACGATCTGGTGAAGGACCACGGGCTGAACGCCGGACAGATGATTCGCGAGGCTGCCAAACTGATTCAGGGCGGCGGCGGCGGACAGCCCCATTATGCCCAGGCAGGCGGCAAGAATGCCGACGGCCTCAGCGCCGCCATCGACAAGGTCATCGAACTAGCAAACCTTTAATCAGCAGAAGGCTTATTCCGAAATAACCCTGCCTTATTGGTAAATAACCCGCCCTTATTTCCGGATAAGGGCGGGTTATTGATACTAACGCATGGCCTCATGCGTCATAAGGCATCGTCATTTTTGTCATAATCAACAAACGTGCGGAACTGCTGGATGCCCTGATGGTTGTTGTCCATACGCTCCACCTCCTCCAGATATTCCAAGGCTTTCTCCCGGTCGCCCATGCCGTAGTAGCCGAGGGCGAGCATATACTTGCAGTGGATGGCGTTCTTGGTGTCCAACGAGTCCTCCCAGATGAGCAGGTCGGGCAGAGAGACGGCAAAATAGTCCATCGTCACATGGTCGAAGACGTGCTGCTTGCCATAGTTGATGAGCTTATGGAACAGGCTGCGGGCCTTGTCCTCCTGGCCTAACTTGCGATAGCAGAGGGCAGCATAGAATATCTTGTCGGGTTTGGCATCGTTGTAGTACATGGCGGCAGCAGGTTCGGTAGGTCCGGCGGTGCCTTCCTCGTAGCGGCCCAGGAAATAGAGGAAGTCGTTGTCCTGGGCACCATAGAGCTTGCCCTCGCCGAGATGCGGCGGACAGACCAGGCACTCTTCCAGCAGGCGGTGAGCCTTCGACATTTCGGGGCTATCGGCCGCAGGGTGCTGCTTCAGCAGTTGCTTGGCCAGCTCTACACGGCAAATCTGATACTGGCTGCTGACCTTGCCTTCGCCACCCTCCCAGGGGTGGAAGTGGTGGGCATCGAGCTTCTGCATGGCTTCCTGGTAGCGTCCTAACTGGTTGAGCAGGGTGATTTCCTCCAGCACGAGGTCGTCGCGCCGGGCAATCAGCCGAGGATACTGCTGCAGGAAGCTGAGGCGCTCCTGATGTGGCTTATGCAGACGCTTGCGAAGCTGGTCGAGTTCCATGAGCACACGGGCATCGGTCTGGTCCAGCTGGAAGGCTTTCTCCATGTATCCGAGGGCCTCGTCTTGGGTGTCATCCTGCTGCTCAGCCTTGTTGAAGCGCAACAGAGCCAGGTTGCGCCAGACGGTGGGGAAGTCGGCATCGAGATTGGCAGCCTGCTTCCAGTATCGCTCAGCCAGGTCGTATTGCCGTTTGTCATAGTACAGGCATCCCAGGTAATAAGGTGCCCTGGCATCATTCTGGAAGGGGTTCATGGCCATCATTTTCAAGATGAAGGCATCCTCCAGGCGATTGGGGAAGCAATAGTCGGGGCTGGCCGCCATCGCCTGCTTGACATAGCTGTAGGATTCAGCCATTCCGCCGACATAGGCCAGATAATAGTAAGTCATGGGCGACTTCTCCCGACAGCGTTCGAGGGCTGTATTGAGCAAGAGGGCAGCCTCGTCGCTGAGTCCGGCATGAATACAGTCGAGAGCCGTCTCATGGTAGTTATAGACATTGCCGTGCATCAGCGTCACCATGCGGTCAAGGGGTTCTGGACTGTCGGTCAGCAGGTGTTCCTCCACCATGCAGAGATAGTTGAAGGGGTCTGCCTTGTAAGATGCCTGAATCCATGCCAGCGCCTCTGCCTTACGTCCCATTCTGCGCAGGACGGCGGCTTTCAGGGCACGCGCCTGGTGGTTGTGGCTATTGCTGATGAGTGCTCGTTCCAACTCCTCGAGCGCCTGTTCCCAGCGTTCCTCATCGGCACTGATGCAGGCGGCCTCATAATAGCCGGCATCGGCCCAGGCCTTGTTCCAGGTAGACTTCCAGAAGCAGTTGTAGGCAGATGCCTTGAGCGTCATGTAACTGTTGGCAACACCCAGGTAGAACAGGGCCTCGCCATCGTAGGGGTTGGGATTGCGCTTCTTCACGACGCGGACGGCGGTCTCCAGATAAGTCTTGGCTTTCCCGAAGCGGGCACGTCGCAGATACCACAAGCCCATCTGCACATTGCAGCGGTAGTCCAGCGGGTCACGCCGCAGGGCCTCCTCGTAATAGTCGAGTGCGCTCCAGGTGGCATGGCGGTATTGCTCCAGGTGCAGGCCCGTCAGGTACAGCTGGTCAATGGTCTTCGTATCCTGTGGCGAGAGAGGTGCCTCGGCAGCATCGGGGATGGGACGTATTTCGTCGGTCTCCGGTTCCCACTCCAGCAGCGGGCACCTCGCGGAATCGCCAGCCTGGCAGATGGCCAGGTGCAGTTCGCCGATAGCCGCCCCGTCCGTATCCACAGTCCTGACGTACACCTCCTCCGGACTCAGCGTCACCTCTTCACTAAAACAGGCGTCACCCAGTCTGTCGAGTGAAATCCTGACCGTCTGCCTGGAGGTGGCCATGATCTTCAGCCGAACCTTGCCGCCGGCCACTTCCTCGATGTTCATCACGAAGTCTTTCGAGGCCTGCTTGACGATGCCCACATCATGATAGGGCATGAAGTACTGCACGAACTGCTTCTCCTCGTATGGCATCAGCCAGGCAAAGTCGGGCTGGTTCTCGGTATAGACGCCAGCCATCAGCTCGATATAGGGTCGGAAGCCCTGACGGCTGATGCCCCAGCGTTTCATCTCCTCGGGAGTGGCCTCGTCGGTCAGGTTGCGGTCCCAGGCCCGGCCGAAGTCGCCATTACCCCATGTCCATTGCTTCTTGCCCGGCGACTGGTGGTGGCTGGCCACGTGCAGCATACCGTTCCGGGTGTCGTTCTCATAGCCACCCTCGAAGTCGTATTTCGAATTGACAGCCATATAGCTCGTGGGGACGGGGATGTTCTTATAGTTCGAGATGTCGACGCCTGCCGAATAGTCCATTTTATAATAGGTACCCGTAGCAATGGGGAACGACGACACGGCTCGCTTGCCATGATCGAACACGGCATTGACATCAGGCGGAAACACGCTCTGGTAGGCATCGTTCACCTCCACGGCGGGATTGGCCCACCAGAGGAAGGTCTGCGGCAGCGGCGTACGGTTCGACACGCGACCCTGAATCTCCAGATAGGCACAGCCGGGACGCAGCGTGAAACCAGCCATCCCCTTCTGGTGGAACATGCGCTCCATCTCGTTCACCCACACCGTCACGGAGCCGTCCTCGTTCTCAACGATGGTGGAATCGACGGGCATAAAGGTCGATGGACGATGGTGCTGGGGCCAGTTGAACTCGATGCCGCCCGATATCCAGGGACCCGTCAGTCCGACGAGTGCCGGCTTGATGACATGGTTGTAATAGACGAAGTGGCGCTGCCTCAACTTGTCGTAGGCCATCTGGATGCGACCGCCCAACTCAGGCAATATCATGACCTTGATATACTCATTCTCCAGGTAGACGGCCTGCCAGTCTTTGTCTACTTTCTCGTCACTAATCGACTCGATGACGGGGTAAGGATACACCACACCACTCGAGCCCTGATAGACCCGCTTCTCCAAGAACATCGGATTCTTCTCCGGTTTGCCTGCCTCATAGGTAGGAATGGTTACAATTTCCCTCCAAGCTTTTACCATAATGATATTATTTGATTAACTCTTTTTCCAATTGCTCAAGCGACTTACCCTTCGTCTCAGGGCAACGGCAGTACAGGAATACGAAGGCGCAGGTGCAGATGGCGCTGTAGATCCAGAAGGAGCCGCTACTACCCAAGGCGGCATTCATCGAGGGGAACGAGAATGTCAGCGTGCAACAGCCCACCCAGAGGGCAAAGGTGCAGGTGGCCATAGCGACACCACGCACCCGGTTGGGAAATATCTCGGCCAACAGCGTCCACGTGACCGGTGCCAACGTCATGGCATAGACCGAGATGGCGGCGACCACCAGGGCGACCATCATCACACCCTTGACTTCGAAGAAGTAGCAGGTGCCCAGTATCAGATAGATCAGTGCCAGTCCGCCAGCGCCCATGAGGATGAGCGTGCGGCGCCCCCACTTCTCGATGGTATAAAGTGCCAAGACCGTAAACACGACATTGGCTATGCCGGTAATGACGATATTGATGAACATGCCGTCGACATCGAAGCCGGCCCCCACGAAAATCTCCTGGGCATAGTTGAAGATGACGTTCGTGCCGCACCATTGCTGGAAGACGGCAATCACCAGTCCCAGCAGCAGCACGCGTTTATATGAGGAAAGAAGAATGAAGAATGAAGAAGCTTTAGCTCGGCGGCCTTCTTCATTCTTCTTTCTTAATTTTTCATTCATCAGGAACACCGGACTTTCGGGGATGAAGAAACTCATCACCAGAAACAAGGCGGCAGGCACCGTCTCGGCCCAGAACATCCAGCGCCAGCCCCACTCCACATTCCATGCCTGCGCTGCAGCCACAGAAGTGTCGCGGGCCAGCAGCATGTTGACCAACTGGGCCGCCAGAATGCCCAGCACGATGGTCATCTGGTTGAGCGACACCATACGTCCGCGAATCTCTGCCGGACTGACCTCAGCAATATACATCGGGGCCAGGGCCGACGCAACGCCGATGCCCACGCCGCCGATGAAGCGAGCCAGATTGAACAGGGTGAAGTCGTTGAACAGCCCCGTGCCTATGGCCGACACCGTAAACAGCACGGCCGACAGCGTCAGCAGCGGCTTGCGGCCATACCTGTCGGCAGCACCGCCGGCCACCATCGCCCCGACCAGACAGCCCAGCAAGGCCGTCGTCATGGCCACGCCCTGCATCAGGGGCGAACCGCTGATGCCGAAAAACAGCTCATAGAACGGCTTGGCACCGCCTATCACCACCCAGTCGTAACCGAACAGCAATCCACCCATGGCCGACACGGCACAGATGAAATACAGAAAACCTTTGTTATAGCCTACCATAACGCACTATTTTGCGCAAAGGTAGTAAAAAAATATAATTAAACGTTCATAATTCGCTTTTATTTTCTATCTTTGCACGAAATAACTTAAACTTCATCCATTATGTACGACAAAGAACGGGGGCTGTATATTGCCCATTGTGCCAACGGAGCACTATCGATTACTGGTAAGATGGCTAATCGCCACGGACTGATTGCCGGTGCCACGGGTACCGGTAAGACGGTGACGCTACAGGTGATGGCCGAGACATTCTGTCAGGCCGGCGTGCCATGCTTCATGGCCGACATGAAAGGCGACCTGAGCGGCATCTCGCAGGTGGGCAAGATGAGCGGCTTCATCGAGAAGCG
>CAMOQW010000012.1 GCA_946623195.1 uncultured Prevotella sp. | reverse complement strand
TCAGCGGATTTTTTAGTTGGGGTACCCGGATTCGAACCAGGAAAGGCAGGACCAGAATCTGCAGTGTTACCATTACACCATACCCCAATGGAAGGTTGCAATTTCTGAATTGCGGGTGCAAAGGTAGTACTTTTTTCGGAAACAACAAAAAAAATCGAGTTTTTTTTATAAAAAATCGCAAAAAAAGTTGGTTTATGGCCTTTTTGTCAATAATATGGTGTAACTTTGCAATCATAATTAGACATAATAAGATATTAATGGAACAAACGACACAGTTAGTTAATAGTATTACCAGAGGAATACAGGAGAAGAAAGGTCAGCGCATCGTGGTAGCCAATCTGGAGGGCGTAGACGGTGCCATCTGCAATTATTTCGTGATATGTCAGGGCAACTCGCCTTCGCAGGTGGAGGCCATCACGGAGTCGGTGGGAGAGTATGCCCGCAATGAGTTGGGCGAGAAACCGGCGATGGTGGCCGGACTGGAGAATGCGCAATGGGTGGCGATGGACTATGGTGACGTGCTGGTGCACGTCTTCCTGCCCGACATGCGCAATTATTACGATTTGGAGCATCTTTGGGATGACGCGACACTGACTGAGATTCCTGACTTAGACTAAAGAAGAGCGACATGGACAATCAAGAACAACAGCAACAACAAGGGCAACAGCAGAAGAACAAACCGCAGATGAACATGCCGAAGTTTAACATGAACTGGATTTACGGCATAGTGATTCTGACGCTGTTTGCCTTGTATTTCACGCAGGGTAGCGAAAAGTCGAGTGTGAAGACGGAGACCTCGTATTCCGACTTCAAAGTGATGGTGCAGAAAGGCTATGCCGACAAGATTGTGGTGAGCAAATACGCCGGTACGCTGCAGATGTATGTGAAGCCGGAGCACATCCGCGACGTGTTTCACCAGGGTGTGGAGCAGACCGGCAAGACCCCGAGTGTGACGGTAGCCATTGGCTCCACCGACCAGGTGGAACAGTTTATTAATGAAGCTCGCGAGCAGAAAAAGTTTACGGGCAAATACTCCTATGACAACTCCAAGGACGGCGAGTTCTTCAACTCGCTGCTGATGAACATCCTTTTCTTCGGGGGCATCATCTTCGTATGGATGTTTATCATGCGCAGGATGGGCGGTGGTGTCGGCGGTGGAGCAGGTTTCGGCGGCGGCATCTTCAACGTAGGAAAATCGAAGGCACAGATGTATGAGAAAGGCGGCGACTTAGGCATCACATTCAAGGACGTGGCCGGTCAGGCCGGTGCCAAGCAAGAGATGCAGGAGATTGTGGACTTTCTGAAGAACCCGCAGAAATATACCGACCTGGGCGGCAAGATTCCCAAGGGTGCGCTGCTGGTAGGTCCTCCGGGAACGGGTAAGACGCTGCTGGCGAAGGCCGTAGCCGGTGAAGCCGGTGTGCCCTTCTTCTCGATGTCGGGTTCCGACTTCGTGGAGATGTTTGTCGGCGTGGGTGCAAGTCGTGTCCGCGACCTGTTCGACAAGGCCAAGTCGAAGGCGCCGTGCATCATATTTATTGACGAAATCGACGCCGTAGGTCGTGCCCGCTCCAAGAACCCGGCGATGGGTGGCAACGACGAGCGCGAGAACACCCTGAATGCGCTGTTGACGGAAATGGACGGCTTCGGAACCAACAGCGGTATCATCACGCTGGCCGCCACCAACCGCGCCGACATGCTGGACTCGGCACTGTTGCGAGCAGGCCGTTTCGACCGTCAGATCCATGTGGACTTGCCCGACCTGAACGAGCGAAAGGAGGTCTTCATGGTGCATCTGAAGCCGCTGAAGCTGGACGATACTGTAGACGTGGATTTCCTGGCCCGCCAGACGCCCGGTTTCTCAGGTGCCGACATTGCCAACGTCTGCAATGAGGCCGCACTGATAGCTGCCCGCTTCAACCGCGAGAAAGTGGGCAAGCAGGACTTCCTGGACGCTGTTGACCGCATCATCGGTGGCTTGGAGAAGAAGACCAAGGTGATGACGGAAGCCGAGAAGAAGTCGATAGCCATCCATGAGGCCGGTCATGCCACCATCTCGTGGTTTACCGAGTTTGCCAACCCGCTGGTGAAGGTCAGCATCGTGCCGCGTGGCCGGGCACTGGGCGCCGCATGGTATCTGCCCGAGGAGCGCGTGCTGCAAACCAAGCAGGCAATGCTGGACGAGATGTGCTCGCTGTTGGGCGGACGGGCAGCCGAGGAACTTTTTATCGGCCAGATATCGACCGGAGCGATGAACGACCTGGAACGTACCACGAAGCAGGCATACGGTATGGTGGCCTTTGCCGGCATGTCGGAGAGGTTGCCGAATATTTGCTATTATAATAATAATGAGTACTCGTTTCAACGTCCCTACTCGGAAACGACGGCTAAGATCATGGACGACGAGGTGCTCAAGATGGTGAACGAGCAATACGAGCGTGCCAAGCAGATACTTACGGAGCATCAGGAGGGCCATGCGAAACTGGCACAGCTGCTGGTGGACCGCGAGGTCATCTTTGCCGACGATGTGGAGAAAATCTTTGGCAAGCGGCCCTGGCAGAGCCGTTCGGAGGAGTTGCTGGAGGCCCAGATGCGTGCCGATGCCGAGGCGATGGCCGAGCGGCGTGCCCGGGAGCTGGAGGCAAAAGCCGCTGAGGCAAAGGCTACCGGTGACGGAGCTGGCGAACCTGCCGACGGAGGTGACAAAACCAATGAATAATATAAACCGGAGCTATCATGAAGAATTTTATTGTAAGGACGATTACAGGGGTCATATTCGTGGCGGCAGTCGTGGCATCGTTTCTGCGCCCCGAGGCCATGGTGCTGCTGTTCAGCATCGTGACGGGTCTGACCGTCTGGGAATTTACGGGATTGGTAAACCAGCGAAAGGATGTGACGGTGAACCGCTTCATCAGCACGGTGGCTGGCGTCTATCTCTTTTTCTCGATGACCTATTTCTGCAGCGACCTGTATGGCGGCGCGGCCAAGTCGGTGGTGTTCATCCCGTATTTGGTGACTATCATCTATCTGTTGGTGGCAGAGTTGTATCTGAAGCAGAAGGACCCGATAGCAGACTGGGCCTACACGATGCTGTCGCAGATGTATGTGGCACTGCCGTTGTCGTTGCTGAACGTGTTGGCATTCACCGCCACGCCGAGCGGCAATGTCATGTTCAACACACTGTTGCCGCTGTCGGTGTTCGTGTTTCTCTGGGTGAACGACACGGGTGCCTACTGCGTAGGGTCGCTGTTGGGGCGCCATAAACTGTTTCCACGCATTTCACCGGGCAAATCTTGGGAAGGAAGCGTGGGTGGTGCCGTGTTTGTGATGGCTGCTGCATGGGCGATTTCTGCATTCGTCGACGACCACATGCTAGCATTGCTGGAATGGCTGGGTCTCGGACTGGTGGTGGTGGTATTCGGAACGTGGGGCGACCTGGTGGAGAGTCTGTTCAAGCGTACGCTCGGCATCAAAGACTCTGGCAACATACTGCCTGGACATGGTGGCATGTTGGACCGCTTCGACTCTTCGCTGCTGGCCATACCTGCCTCCGTTGTCTACCTCTATACGCTGTCGATGTTTTAATGCGTCATACAAAATAGTTTTGACATGAAGAATCTGATACTGACGCTGCTGTTGATGATGTCGGTCAGCATGATGGCGGCAACTGCCACTGACCCCGTGAAGCGTTATGGACAACTGCAGGTGAGGGGCGCCCAGCTTTGTGACGAAGGCGGACGACCGGTGGTGTTGCGCGGTGTCAGTCTGGGTTGGCACAATCTGTGGCCACGATTCTATAACAAGAAAGTGGTCCAGACCCTCAAACAAGACTGGCACTGCTCTGTGGTACGGGCTGCAATGGGGGTGATGATTGAGGACAATTACCTGGAGAATCCGGAGTTCGCCATGCAGTGCATGACCCCCGTCATCGAGGCAGCCATCAAGCAAAATGTCTATGTCATCATCGACTGGCATACACACGAGATGAAAACTCGCGAGGCAAAGGAGTTTTTCGGCCGGATGGCACAGCGGTACGGCAAGTTCCCGCATGTCATCTACGAGATATACAACGAGCCGGTGGAGGATACGTGGGTCAGCCTGAAAAATTACGCCCAAGAGGTGATTGGCGAAATCCGCAAGTGGGATGCTGACAATATCATCCTGGTGGGCTGTCCGCACTGGGACCAGGACATCCACCTGGTGGCCAACAGTCCGCTGGAAGGCGTGGAGAACGTGATGTACACGGTGCATTTCTACGCCGCTACGCATGGCAATACCCTGCGCGAACGCACGGAGGATGCCGTCAGACAGGGGGTGCCTGTGTTCATCAGCGAGAGCGGTGCCACCGAGGCTTCGGGCGACGGCAGAATAGATGCGGAAAGCGAAGGCGAGTGGATAGCGATGTGCGAACGATTGGGCATCAGCTGGGTTTGCTGGAGTATCAGCGACAAAAACGAGTCGTGCTCGATGCTGCTGCCACGGGCAACGGCTACCGGCCCTTGGAGGGACGATGTGGTGAAGGAATACGGTAGGCTCGTAAAACAGCTGTTGACGAAATATAACCGATAAATGTTGGATGGGATATGGGAACAAAAAACATGATGACAACGAATGATACTGAGAAATTGGTGACTGATAACATGGGCTATGTGGTGACGCTGGCCCGCCAGTACAAGAGTGATATACTGACAACGGACGATCTCGTCAGCGAGGGCGCCATCGGACTCATGAAAGCTGCCCGCAAATGGGATGCCGGACGGGGAAAACCGTTTGTCACATTTGCTGCACCATACATCCGGCGGAGCATGGAGGCAGCGATACAGCGACTGACTGCCGACGGTGACATACGCTCTACGGACGAGTCGCTGCCTGTGGGTAGCCGGAATAATTTCACGCTGCTGAACGTGCTGGAGGATGCCAATGCCGAACATGCCGACGTACGAGTGGAGGGCCAGATGTTGACGGCGGAGATGGTTCGGCGCATGGACAGACTCGACGAAAGGCAACGGACTGTCATCAGCCGCTATTATGGCATCGGTGCGGAGAGGCAGACCATGAGCGAAATTGCAGAAGTGCTGGGACTGAAGCGCGAGCGGGTGCGTCAGGTGAGGAATCAGGCACTCAGGAAACTAAAGAGATGAACATCTGGAAAGTGCAAGAAGGGAGCAACAATTACCATGACAAAATTTTACACGATTAGACTCTTCATAACGGCGATGTTGTTGACCATCGGGCACGCAACATCGTCGGCCAAGGTCATCAAGGTGCTTGCCATTGGCAACAGCTTTTCGCAGGATGCGGTGGAGCAGTATCTCTACGAACTGGCTGAGGCCCAGGGCGACTCGCTGGTCATTGGCAATGCCTATATCGGCGGATGCTCCATCGACCGGCACTACGACAATCTGCTGAAAGGTAAAGCTGACTACGAATATCGTAAAATCATTGGCGGGGTCAGATCCAACAAGAAGAAGGCCGACCTTCGCAGCATCATCCGCGACGAGCAGTGGGACCTGATTACCCTGCAACAGGCGAGTCCACAGAGTGGACTGGCGCAGTCGTACGCCAACCTGGGACAATTGAAGCGTCTCGTGAAAAGCTATACCACCAATCTGCATGTGGAATTTGCCTGGCACATGACGTGGGCTTATGCTGACAGCTGTAATCACAAAGGCTTCGCTAACTATGACCATGACCAGCGGCGCATGTATGATGCCATCGCTAACGCTGTGCAGCAAGTGATGCCTGCTGTAGGCATCAGCAGCGTGATTCCGAGCGGCACGACGATACAATTGGTTCGGTACCGACTGGGCGACATCGTCTGTCGCGACGGTTTTCATCTATCGCTGACGGTGGGGCGCTATGCGGCTGCTTGCACGTGGTGCGAATTTCTGACAGGCCGCATCGTGGATGGAAACAAGTATCGCCCTGAGTCGCTGACAGAAGAAGAGGCTACGATTTGCCAACAGGAGGCTCACGAGGCGTGCTACATGCAACGGCAGGGGCGATATCTGATTTTCTGAAAAAGGGAAGAAGTCTGTTACGTCATCAGAAATTCCACTTCACCGCCAACGTGGGATTCCAGAAGAAAGTGCGCGTACTGGTGGGATCCTGATTGTAGACGAAATTGTTGGAGAATTCCATCTCTGTACCTACGCTGAAATGCTCCGTCAAGTTATACCACAGCTGGGGCTCCGAAAGGATGACCAAGCATCCGTGGCCATTGGCCTTCTCGCCGCGCCAAAAATCGATGAACCCCGCAAAGCGCAACTTATTCTGCAGGAAGTTCAGACCCCATACCCCTGTCAGCTGAGCCGATGGATAGGCATGGGTGTTGTCGTAGCTCTTAAAGAAATGCTTATAAAGCATTTGCACCGACCATGTCTTCGAGAAGTCCTCGGAATGTCCGTTGTAGGCGACACCCAGCAGTCCGCTTTGCTGAAACGAACCGTTGCGCGACAAGCCACCGTCATATTCCACATGGGCAGCCCAGGGAGATTGCTTGCCTAGTGTAAATTCGCGGGAGATCTCAGTGTAGGCACTCTCCGTAAAATGACTTGACAGGTCAACATCGACGAAGTAGTACCACGAGCCCCACCGGTCGGCCTTAAACTGCTCGAGGGTGATGGTTACCTTGGCACGTCCGGTCTCTTCACCGGTGTAGATATTGCGACCGAAGTCGTAGTGCAACTGAATATTCTGTGCCGACACCGTCATCGTGGCGAAGAAGGCTATAAGTGCAATGATTTTTTTGTTCATAATAATGATTAATATTGTTTAGAAAAATGTTGACACAAAACTCCGACGGCAGTTCCCCTTACATGATGAAATGATCATGAATTAATAATTATTGTTTGAGTTTCGACAGGATGATCTGGGCAGCCACTGTCGGTGCCTGACTGTCACCCAGACGACTGTGTACCTCGTGATAATCGCTGAGCATTTTTTCGCGACGGGCACCGCCGGGCAAGATGGCTTCCAACTCTTTCCGGATGTTGGCTACGGAGAACGTCTCAGCGACCAGTTCCGTCACTATCTCGCGGTTGGCTATCAGGTTCACCAACGACACCCAACGTACATTGATGAAATGGCGCTTCAGAAAACCGATGAGCCGGGGCAGTGGGGTTTCGTAGCACACCACCTGAGGCACGCGGAACATGCAGGTTTCCAGCGTTGCCGTACCGCTGGTCACCAGTGCCGCCGTAGCGGTGCTCAGCAATCGATAGGTTTCATTTTCAAATAACCGTACGGAACGGCCTGCCAGAAATGGGGCATAGTAGTCGGCTTCAATGCCTGGTGCGCCTGCCAAAACAATGTCATAGCGGTCGCTCAGATGCTGGGTCGCCTCAAGCATCGCGGGCAGATTGTCCTTGATTTCCTGCTTGCGCGAACCCGCCAGCAAGGCTATTACAGGTCTGGAGGGGGACTCAGTAGCATCAGCGGATTTTGCCTGACCGGCTAAAAATTCGCGTACTTCCTGAGCGGTGGGATTGCCTACGTAGTGTACGTCAGGATAATGTTTGCGTTCGTAATATTCCACCTCGAACGGCAAGATGGAGAGCATGAAGTCCACGTCGCGCTTGATGTTTTTCAAGCGATACTCTTTCCATGCCCATAATTTTGGCGAGATGTAGTAATAGACGGGACAGATGGCCTCGGCATGGACGAATTTTGCAATGTCCAAATTGAAACCGGGGTAGTCCACCAGGATGACGACGTCGGGCTGCCACCGCCGAATGTCTTCCTTGCACATCCGCATGTTGCGGAGTATCGTTGGCAGGTGCATCAGCACGGGAACAAAGCCCATGTAGGCCAATTCGCGATAGTGCTTCACCGGGGGGCCGCCCACCGCCGCCATCAAGTCGCCACCAAAGAAACGAAACTGAGCTTCTTCGTCGCGCGACAGCAGTGCCTGCATCAAGTGCGAGGCGTGTAGGTCGCCGGAAGCCTCGCCGGCTATCAGGTAATACTTCATAACTCCCAGTTTTTCATGCTATCCATCACTTCGTAAGCTGTCACATCCACACGGGTTGGCGTAATGGCTACGTAGCCGTTGTCCAGTGCCCAGCGGTCGGTGTCTGTGGCACTGGGTTCGTCGTTCTGGTAATGACCCACCATCCACCAGTAGTCATAGCCTCTGGGATGGTGGCAGCGTGTCACCTCGCTACCCCAGGTGCCCCTGGACATGCGGCAGACGCGTACGCCACGATAGTAAGTCGGCTTTCCATCGACAACGGCGGGTTGCTCAACTACTCCGGCCTCCATCAGCGGAAAATTGACGTTCAGGCAGACACCTCGGGCCATGCCCTCACGCAGCACACGTTGCGTCATCTGCTGGACATACGGTCTTAGCGGCTCGAAATCGGCATCTTCATGGTGGTCGCACAGCGAGTAGGCAACAGACGGAATGTATTTCATCGCACCTTCCATCACCACACCCATCGTACCGGAGTAATGACTATTCACGGAAGCGTTGTCGCCGTGGTTGATGCCGCCCAGCACCAGATCGGGCTTGCGGGGACATAGTTCAGCCAATGCCATCTTCACGCAGTCTACAGGGGTACCGTTGCACGACCACACCTCAACGCCACTTTCCTGCTTCCGCAGCGTCAGTGTCAGCGGCGTCGTGGCAGAAAATGCGCAACTGAAACCGCTGCGCGCTGATTCTGGTGCACAAACCAGTACGTCACCATAACCTCTCACCATTTCTATCAGTTGATTGATTCCCTTGGCCAGATAGCCGTCATCGTTCGAAATCAGTATCAGTGGCTTCATATTTTCACGATTATTCTCCATTTTGGGTGCAAAGATACAAAATAAATTTAAATTATGAATTATGAATTATGAATTATGAATATTTTATTGTACCTTTGCAGCCTATTATATAAATATGTATTAGCAAAACTATGGGAAAGATTATCGCATTAGCCAATCAGAAAGGCGGTGTGGGAAAAACCACGACAACCATCAATTTGGCCGCATCGCTGGCAACTCTGGAGAAGAACGTACTCGTGGTGGATGCCGACCCGCAGGCCAACGCCTCCAGCGGATTGGGCGTAAATATTCAGGAAGTGGACTGCTCGCTCTACGAGTGCATTATCGATAAGGCCGACGTTCGTGATGCCGTCTATACCACAGACATCGAAAGACTAGATATCATACCCAGCCACATCGACCTGGTGGGCGCCGAAATTGAAATGCTCAACCTCCAGAACCGTGAAAAGGTGATAGGCCAACTGCTGGAGCCCATCCGCAACGACTACGACTACATACTCATCGACTGCTCGCCGTCGCTGGGACTCATCACCGTCAACGCACTGACGGCTGCCGACTCCGTCATCATACCTGTCCAGTGCGAATACTTCGCATTGGAGGGCATCTCAAAACTGCTCAACACCATCAAGATTATCAAACAGAAACTGAATCCGAAATTGGAAATCGAGGGATTCCTGCTCACCATGTACGACTCTCGCCTGCGCCTGGCCAACCAGATTTATGACGAGGTGAAACGCCACTTCCAGGAACTGGTGTTCAAGACCGTCATCCAGCGTAACGTCAAGTTGTCGGAGAGTCCCTCACACGGATTGCCTGTCATCCTCTACGATGCGGAATCTACCGGTTCGAAAAACCATCTGGCACTGGCAAGGGAAATAATCAACAAGAACGTATAACATCAACGCTTATGGCAGTAAAAAAGAAATATGCTTCGAGCGTGCTGGGACGCGGACTCGACGACATCGGGAACGGACGCGGACTCGATGCTCTCATAGATACCCATAACGAGGTGAAGACGGAAGGCTCGTCAAACCTTAACGAAATCGACATTCAACTGATTCATCCCAATCCCAACCAGCCTCGTCGCGAGTTCGACGAGAACGCACTGCAGGAACTGACCACCAGCATCCGTGAACTGGGAATCATACAGCCTATCACAGTGCGAAAAATGGCCGACGACACCTATCAGATTATTGCCGGTGAGCGTCGGTGGCGGGCCTCTCAGTTGGCTGGCCTCAACAAGATTCCTGCCTACATCGTCACCGTTGAGGACCAGAACGCTATGGAAATGGCACTTGTCGAAAACATCCAGCGCGAAGACCTCAACGCCATTGAGATAGCTCTGGCTTACCAGCATCTGTCAGAAACGTCGGGCATGACGCAGGCCAAAATTTCCGAGCGTGTAGGGAAAAGCCGTGCCGCCGTCACCAACTATATGCGACTGTTGAAATTGCCTGCCCAGGTGCAAATGGCACTGAAAAACCATGAGATAGAAATGGGACACGCCCGGGCACTGCTGGCCATCGACAGTCCGTCGCAGCAAATAAAACTCTTCCGCGAGGTCCAGCAACAACAGCTTTCCGTACGCAAAGTGGAAGAAATGGTGCAAGCCTTGAAAAATGGTGAAGACGTAAAAACATCACGCGGCAAAATCGTCACAAAGGCGCAGCTGCCTGAGGAATTCAACGTGTTAAAGGAACGGCTGGCTCAATTCTTCCAGGCCAAGGTGCAGATGACTTGTTCGCCCAAAGGCAAAGGCAAAATCAGCATCCAGTTCGACAATGAGGAAGAATTGGAACGTATCATGAATGCATTGGATAAGGCAAATGATTAGATTCATAGTGACCGTCATCATGTTGGGAACAGTACTGACAGGCCGTGCCCAACAGGCAGATTCCACACTGGCTGTGATGGATTCTCTTGCCGCTGTGGATGCCCGGGCACTGACAGGCGACACCATGTCGGTAGTCGTCAAGAAAAAATCAAAACAGAAGGTCAAGCGCGACTGGGCAACATGGCGGCCCGACCCGCAGCGAGCACTCTGGCTGGCAATGGTGCTGCCGGGAGCAGGACAAATCTATAATCGCAAGTTCTGGAAACTGCCCATCATCTATGGCGGATTCATGGGATGCATCTACGCCATGTCGTGGAACAACATGATGTACAAGGACTATTCACAGGCCTATCTCGACATCATGGACAACGACCCCACCACGCAATCATACAACAAATTCCTACATCTGGGCACACAGATCACCTCTGCCAACGAGGAGCGATACAAGGAAATCTTCAAGAACCGTAAAGACAAATATCGTCGCTGGCGCGACTTGAGTTTCTTTGTGATGCTTGGTGTCTATGCTCTCTCCGTCATCGATGCCTACGTGGACGCAGAGCTGTCGGTATTCGACATCTCCAAAGACCTCAGCCTCAAGGTGGAGCCTGCTGTCATTCCCAATCATTCTGGAGGCAACCCGCTGCAAGCCGAATCAATCGGCGTCAACTGCAGCCTGAACTTTTAACAACCCTAACAAATACGGAATAATTATGAACAACAAGATACTATTGATGCTACTGGCCTTCATGACCTCGCTTAACGCCTGGGGGCAGGATGTGGTAGATGACGAGGACGTGGCTGATGAAGAAGATGAGATCGTGGTGCTCGACAAGACGGGCAACGAAGAGGTTATCGAATTTCCCGAGGCCATGACTTATGACCTCGACTCGCTGCTCAACCTCTATATGTCGAAGACATATCTGGAAGCTGAAGACTGCAATATGCGCGATGTCAACCCCACCTATTCCCGCGAGGAGTACATCGACCGGCTGTCACGCATACCATGCATTATGGAGATGGCCTACAATGAGGTGGTACAGAAATTCATCGACCGCTATAGCGGACGCCTGCGTCACAGCATCAGCTACATGCTGGGTGCTTCCAATTTCTACATACCCATCTTCGAAGAGGCTTTGGAGGCTTATCAGTTGCCGCTGGAGCTGAAATACCTGCCCATCATAGAGTCGGCACTCAACCCTAAGGCAGTCAGCCGTGTGGGAGCGGCAGGACTCTGGCAGTTTATGCCGGCTACGGGCAAGCAGTATGGATTGAAACTGAATTCACTGGTCGACGAGCGCCGAGATCCTTTGAAGTCGTCCTATGCCGCAGCCCATTACCTACGCGACCTCTACAAGATATTCGGCGACTGGAATCTGGTCATCGCGGCCTATAATTGCGGACCGGAGAACATCAACAAAGCCATTCGCCGGTCTGGTGGCGACAACAAGGACTATTGGCATATCTATCCCTATTTGCCACGAGAGACACGTGGATACGTGCCGGCATTTATAGCCGCCAATTATATCATGACTTACTACTCGCAGCACAATATCTGTCCGATGACTACCCGACTGCCTGCCAAAACTGACACCGTCATGGTAAGTCGCAACGTACATTTGGAGCAAATAGCCGAGATGGTGGGACTGAACATCGACCTGCTCCGCTCGCTCAATCCCATGTATCGGCGCGACATCGTGCCAGGAGCCACGGAGCCTTCTCCTATCCGTCTGCCCATCACCGAGGTAAGCCGTTTTATCGATCTGGAAGATTCCATCTACAATTATAAAGCCGACGAGCTCCTGAACAAGCGCGTCGAGGTGGAGGTCAATGACGACGTGCCGACCTACTATCACAAAAGCAAACGCTACGTACGCGGCAAGCGAGCCAGCGTCGGCAGAAGCCGCACAGCTGTTCGCAGCAAACGCTCCACTGCAAGCCGTAAACGTACTACAGCCACCCGAAAGCGTACATCAGCTAGCCGCAAGCGTAGTACTGCGAAGCGCAAAACAAGCAGCAAGCGCCGTCGCAGATAATGGTATTTATTAATTAAAAGTTATATGACTATGGATGAGGACATGATGCGTGAAGCCGCTGATGACAAACTCATTAACGACGCATTCCAACGATTACTTGACACTTACCTGGCATCACGCCATCGCAAGAAAACAGATATCATCACCAAGGCGTTCAACTTTGCCCGGCAGGCTCATAAGGGAGTCCGCCGACTCAGCGGAGAGCCCTACATCATGCATCCTATTGCCGTCGCCCAGATAGCCTGCGAAGAGGTCGGTCTGGGCTCTACCAGCATCTGTGCCGCCTTGCTGCACGACGTGGTAGAAGATACCGACTATACCACTGAGGACATCTCGAATATCTTCGGTCCCAAGATAGCTCAAATCGTTGATGGCCTGACCAAAATCAGCGGTGGCATTTTCGGCGAACAGGCATCAGCGCAGGCCGAGAATTTCAAAAAATTGCTGCTCACCATGAGTGAAGACATCCGCGTCATCCTCATCAAGATTTGCGACCGTCTGCACAACATGCGTACGCTGCAGTCACAGCCTGCCAACAAGCAGTATAAGATTGCGGGCGAGACGCTTTACATATATGCCCCGCTGGCCAATCGTCTGGGACTCAACAAAATCAAATCGGAATTAGAGAATCTCTCCTTCCAATATGAACATCCTGAGGAGTATGCCAGCATCAAGTCAAAGCTGGCATCTACCGAGGCATCGCGTCACGAACTGTTCGACCAGTTTACAGCTCCCATTGAGGAAGAACTCAAAAAGATGGGTATCAAATACCAGATTAAGGAACGTGTCAAGACGCCTTATTCTATATGGACCAAGATGCAGAACAAGCATGTCACCTTCGAGGAAGTGTTTGACATTCTGGCGGTCCGTATTATTTTCACCCCCGGCAAGCGTGAGGAAGAGGTCAACGAATGCTTCAACATCTATGTTGCCATCTCCAAAATATACAAGAGCCACCCGGACCGCCTGCGCGACTGGCTCAACCATCCCAAAGCTAATGGCTATCAGGCCCTACATGTTACTTTGATGTCGCGACAAGGACGATGGATAGAAGTACAGATACGTTCCGATAGGATGGACGAGATAGCAGAACAGGGTTTTGCTGCACACTGGAAATACAAGGAGGGCGAAGATTCCGAATATACCGAGGACGAGAGTGAACTCAACGACTGGCTGCGCACCATCAAAGAGATTCTGGATGACCCTCAGCCTGATGCCATGGACTTCCTCGATGCCATCAAACTCAACCTCTTTGCTTCAGAAATTTTTGTCTTTACGCCCAAGGGTGAAATCAAGACGATGCCTACGGGGTGTACGGCCCTCGACTTTGCCTTCAGCATCCATACCTTCCTGGGCTCACACTGCATCGGGGCTAAAGTCAATCACAAATTGGTACCGCTGAGCCATAAATTGCAAAGTGGCGATCAGGTAGAGATTCTGACCTCCAAGTCCCAGCATGTTCAACCTTCGTGGATTAATTTTGTGTCAACAGCCAAGGCCAAGGCTAAGATTCAGGCCATTTTGCGCCGTGACTTCCGCGCACAGCAGAAGGAGGGTGAGCAAATGTTCAACGAATTCTGTAAGAAGAACTCCATTGAAAACATCCAGGCCGCTGCCAACCAGCTCACAGAATTTCACGAATCCCGCAGCCGCGAAGAATTCTTCCAAGCCATAGGCGACAAGACTATTCTGCTGGGTGAGAAAGATGTAGATGAACTGAACGGTAAAGACTCCCACTCTGGTAAGAAGGGCTGGCGTCGTCTGGTGCCTTTCCTGAAAGACAAGAAAGATGAAAAGGCGGAAGAAAAAAGCAAGCAAGATTTCTTCACTGTACCAGAGAAGTTCAACCGGAAGAAGCCCATCTTTATTACTGACGAGAATATTGCCCAGTTTAAGTTTAAGCACTGTTGCCACCCCATCCCTGGCGACGACATCTTGGGCTTCATCGACGGGAAACATCAAATAGAAATCCACAAGCGTGCCTGCCCTGTTGCTAACAAACTGAAGGCCAGCTTTGGCAACCGCATCCTCGATGCCAAGTGGGACATGCATAAAAAATTGTTCTTTGATGCTACCATCCGCCTGCAAGGAATCGATCGTATGGGTATGCTGATGGATATCTGCGGCGTCATCTCTAACCAGATGAGTGTCAACATCCATAGACTGACTATCACGAGTGAAGACGGCATGTTTGACGGTTCTATCGAATTACGAGTTCATGACCGCGACGACGTGAAGGCCATCATGGAAAACCTCAAGAAAATAGGGGATATCAAAGATGTTACACAAATCATGTAAACAACAATAGCGATATGAAAAAACTACTGACACTAATCATTACCCTCAGCACGCTGCTGACGGTTCATGCCAAAGACAAATTCGACAATCCTGACACCATTGTGGTTGACCGCAATGGAACGGGCCAGTTCCGCAATGTAGCCGAAGCCATTGAGGTTTGTCGTGCCTTCATGGAATACCACAAGGTTATATATGTCAAGAAGGGCACTTATAAGGAGAAACTGGTTGTGCCTCAGTGGCTCACCAATATAGAGATATGCGGAGAAGACCGTGACCAAACCATCATCACCTGGGATGACCATGCCAATATCCAGTTGCCTAGCATCGGTAAGGGGATGGGTACCTTCCGCACTTATACGCTGAAGATCCAAGGCAGTCGTATCACGCTGAAAAACATCACCGTTGAGAATAATTCTGCCCGACTGGGACAGGCTGTAGCCTTGCATACCGAAGGCGACTGTCTGATCTTCATTAATTGCCGTTTCCTTGGACATCAAGACACCGTCTACACCGGCAATGCCAAGACACGTCTTTATTTCAAGGATTGTTACATTGAAGGCACTACCGATTTCATCTTCGGACCATCCACTGCATGGTTTGAGCATTGCGACATCTTCTGCAAGGCAAACTCATACATCACTGCTGCCTCTACACCGCAGGATGTTGCCTACGGGTACATATTTAATAACTGTAACATTACCGCAGATGCCCATGTCGACAAAGTCTATCTGGGCCGTCCTTGGCGCGACTATGGCTATACATTGTTCATGAATTGCGAATTGCCTCGCCAGATTCGTCCGGAGGGCTGGCACCATTGGCGTGAAGAAGCAAAACAGACTGCCCGCTACATGGAATACAATAATAGAGGCGAGGGAGCTGCCACTGACAAGCGAGTCGCTTGGAGTAGCCAGTTAACAAAGAAAGAAGCACAAAAAATTACCGTCGATGCCGTATTCTGCATCAACGATAAATGGAATCCTTCAAAATAAATATTGTTTTGCTGGAATGGAGTCTGCACTTTTAGTTGTGCAGCTCCAAAACGAAACGCGTACCTTTGGTGAACTCACCGTCAATGCTGAGGTCGCCATTCATTTTTACAGCCATCTGTTTGCAGATAGGCAATCCTAAGCCATCGCCTTTGGTGAGATCCCTGATTTCGAGGAAAGGCTTAAAGACATCTTCACGCTTCTCTTCGGCAATAGGTTCTCCTGTGTTGGATACTAAGAACTGGAAGGTATGAGCGCCACGCTTCTTGAAGTCCAGCCAGATAGAGCCGTCAGCAGGTGTATATTCAGCGGCATTTGTCAGCAGATGCAACAAGATATGCGACACATACTCTTTGTTGATATCGGCACTCATTTTTGGAGCATTCACATGCAGTGCCACACCACTTCTCACCTTATCACGAATCTGGTCTATCAATCCTTCACAGAATGGCACCACCATGATGCTCTCCGTTTCCACACTCTCGCCGGCCGAGCACTCTAATGAGGATAGCGTCTGGATATGGTCAGAGAAGTCCTTCAGCGCCCTTACTTCAGGGATGCGGCTATCAAGGGGTTGCAAGGCTGGTGACAACTGAGCAGAGATGTTGCTGATAAACTTTGCCTTCAGGGCATTGTTCTCGTTCACCATTTTAATGGTTTTCTTCTGCTTACGGGTCAACAATATATAGCGGAGCAATACGACAGCTCCTACTGCCAGAACAGCAGCCAAGGCACCTGCCAATATGCAGAGACCTACGATAATCCAACGACGTGAAGCCAGAGAACTGTCTTTTTCCTGTATGTCAGCTTCATTAATGGCAATTTGTTTCTTCAGTGCTCCTGTTTCGTCAAGAAGCTTCTGCTCAGCCACAGAGTCTTTCCAGGCCAGGTAACTGGCATACGACTGTGCCACAAGGCTCGCGTTGTTGCTGCGGCGACCATTGGCTATCAGCGTCTGATAGACCTCGTCAACCTTGCTATACTCCTTCTGGCTGGTCAGTTTGCCAGCCATCTCTTTGAATATAGCATTCCCCTGCGCGGTCTGGCCCATATTATAGTAAAATAGGGCCTTGTTATAGAGCAAGTCGTTCTTGACATCATCGTCGCCGGCTACATTAGCCTGCGACTCCATCACTTTCAACTGCTCCCGGGCACTCTCTGCCTTCCTCAGTCTGACATACATCTGTAAACGCTCCTTTGATGTCAGATAGTTCAGTGCTGCCTCTTCTTTGCTCGACTTTCCCTTGTCAGAAATGCTTTGGTCGATGCGGTGCAGCAAGTCGAATGCCTCCTTGTAGTAGTTCTCTTTGTAGTACAATGCGGTCGCTTTGATGCCGCATTCTACACCCTGCTGTATTTTTCCCTTGTTGACATAGTCCTCAAAGGCTCTGATGTAGTGATATCTTTCACCAGCTACATTTCCTTTCTTGCCTTCAGACTCAGCACGCTGTTGTAACTCACTCTTTTCTGCTTCTTGTGCACTCACAATGGTAAGGTGAAAAAGCAGACTCAACAATAAAAATAATAATTTTATCTTCATCATGGAAATGTTTAATTCAATTCGAAAAAAAAGGAACTATTCCAAGTAGTCCATCTGTTTTTTCAGTGCTTGCAACTGCTCCCTGACATCAATGAGCCTTGAAAGCACTTCTGCCGTACGGTCAGCGCCGTCACGATTGGAATTGATAATCTTCTTGGCAGCAGCCAGCTTGAAGCCACGCACCTTCACCAGATTATGGATGAGTCGAATCTGCTCAATATCTTTCTCCTGGTATTGACGAATCTTGGCCGGACCGCTATTTTTCGGTTTCAGGAAAGGGAATTCATGTTCCCAATAGCGCAATGTACTTTCGTTCAGCCCGAACATTTCTGCAACTTCGCGAATGCTATAATATAACTTCAAATTCTTGTTCAGATTCAGTGCCATAATTCTGATTTTGCTGCAAAGTTATAAAATAATTATGAATTATGAATTATGAATTATGTTTTTTTTTGTACCTTTGCACACAATTTATAACAAACTAATTTTAAAACAAACAAAATGTCAACATTAACAATCTGTATTGTCATTCTCTTCTGCATTGGCTATTTTTGCATTGCCATTGAGAGTTTGACAAAAATCAACAAGGCTGCTATTGCCCTGCTGATGTTTGTTGGCTGCTGGACGCTTTTCATGATTGATCCGGGCAGCTATGTAGCCGCAGCTATCGGCGATGCCAAAGCCAGTGTGGTAAGCACCGTCATAGAGCATCATCTGGGTTCAACCGCCACTACTCTGTTCTTCCTGATGGGTGCCATGACCATCGTGGAATTGGTTGACCAAAACGGCGGTTTCAACTTTGTTCGCGACACTCTAAAGACCAAATCGAAGCGTTCGCTGCTTTGGCGTATTGCCTTTATGACTTTCATCTTGTCGGCTATCCTCGACAACCTGACCACCTCCATCGTGATGATTATGATTCTGCGCAAGTTGGTCAGCGACAAGCGCGACCGCATCATCTATGCCTCGCTGGTTATTATTGCTGCCAATTCCGGTGGAGCTTTCTCACCTATTGGCGACGTCACCACCATCATGCTGTGGAACAAGGGCGTCATTACCGCTGCCGGCGTCATTACCGAGATTTTCATACCCTCACTCGTTTCTATGGTCATTCCTGCCTGGATTCTCTCGCTGTCGTTGAAAGGTCAGCTCGAGCCTGTCCAGGACACCACAGCCGTTGCCGACAGTGATGTTCTGTCGGATGGTCAGCGCAAGTCCATCTTCTTCTTAGGCGTGGGCGGTCTGATTTTCGTACCTATCTTCAAGACGATTACCCACCTGCCTCCTTTTGTGGGTATTCTGCTGGTGCTGGGTGTTCTATGGACAGTCACCGAGATATTCTACTGCCGGATTCATCAGTCGTGTGAGGACACTGCCGACAATACCAACACTCAGAAGCGCGTCTCCAAGATGCTGTCCCGTATCGACATGGACACCATCCTCTTCTTCCTCGGCATTCTCATGGCTGTAGGCTGTCTGGAGACCATTGGCGTACTTACCATGTTGGGCGAGAGCCTGAACGTAGCCTTCAATGGCAACCACTATCTCGTTACAGGTATCATTGGCTTACTCTCATCCATTGTTGACAACGTTCCCTTGGTGGCAGGTTGCATGGGTATGTATCCTGTGGCTCCTACAGGCGACATGGCTGTCGATGGCATCTTCTGGCAATTGTTGGCTTATTGTGCCGGTGTGGGTGGCTCTATGTTGATTATCGGTTCTGCAGCCGGTGTAGTAGTCATGGGATTAGAGAAAATCAGCTTCGGCTGGTATATGAAGAAGATTACGTGGATAGCCTTTGCCGGCTATCTCTGCGGCATCCTCTGCTATTGGGTAGAGCGCACGTTATTCTTCAGCTAAAAAGTGAAATGCACTGAGACGGAAAGTCGTTAGCTTAGCCATCCTTCTTGGCAGAAGTGTCACGGATAACTAATTTTTGTGGAACTATTTCTTTATACACCTTGGGGTCGCCGCCTATGCTCTTCAGCAGCAGCTGACAGGCGGTGACACCAATAAGGTGAGACTGGTCGGCAATGGCCGACATTCGGGGTGTGACATACTCGGAGTGCACATCATCCGTGAACCCAATGAGAGCCACGTCTTCAGGAATGCGAAGTCCGCAATTCTTAATAGCGGTGAAAGCTGCAAAGGTGATAATGTCGTTGAAGGCAAGTATGGCATCAGGCCGATGGTCGCTCTGCAACAGATTCATGGCAGATGCCAATGCCACCTGATAGTCTATTTTATCGCATACAACTAAATCACGGTCTATGGGAATACGATTGTCACGAAGAGCTTCCAGGTATCCGTGTTTGCGCCGACGCACCATGTCGAGATGGTTAGGTCCTCCGATAAAGGCAATGCGTCGGCTTCCGGTGTCAATCAGATGCTGGGTAGCCAGCTGGGCAGCCTCATCGCCATTGGCGGTAACACTCGAGAACCGTTCTGTAAGACAAGTGCGCCCGAAAAACACCAAGGGGATACCCATTTCAGCAATTTCTTCATAATGATGATAGTCGGTAGTAGTCTGAGCCAGACATGCAATAATGCCTTCTACGTGCAGACTGACAAAATTGTCGACGGCATGAGCCTCGTCCTCAAAATTCTCATGGCTATTGGCACTAATTACACTATAGCCGGCTCGGCGTGCCTCGTCCTCAATACCGTCAAGTACGGCAGCATAGTAATGGGTTACCAGATTGGGCACTACGACCCCTATAATTTTAGGAGCCTCTTTTCGCAGACTTTGGGCAAATGGGTTAGGCCGATAGTTCAGTCGTTTTGCCAAATCTTTTACACGCTGCTGCATATCCTTGCCAATCTCAGGAGAGTTGCGCAGGGCACGGCTAACGGTAGCTATGCTGACACCCAATTCCTGGGCCAGATCCTTCAGAGAGGTACGATGTAGCTTCTTATTGTTCATTACAAAAAACCGCTAATCAATGGTTACAGAGGGCAAAGTTACACATTTTTGCGGAATTCGCAAACGTTTACGTGACTTTTTTCGTCATTTCTGAGTCAAAGTGACAAAAAAGTGTGTAACTTTGCAGCGAAATTCAGAATGAGTAATGAATAGTTGATAATAAGTTAGTTAGAAAAGAGATGAAGGCTGTCGTGAGACAGCCTTTGTTTTTGGTCTATGCAAGGATTCTGCTATGCCGTGATTTCCACCCAGAATGTGGACCCCTTGCCAACGGCAGACGACACTCCTACCGTTCCTCCCATGCTCAGGGCCAGACTGCGGCAAATGCTGAGTCCCAGTCCGGTGCCAGGCACAAATTCATCCAACTTCACAAAGCGTTCAAAGAGTTGTTCGTTGCAACGGTTTTCCGGAATTCCCTTCCCGGTATCCCTGACCCAAATGCGCCATCGTCCTGCCAATTCCTCACAGCCTAAGGTAATGCTGCCCGTAGCTGTGAATTTCAAGGCGTTATCCATATATTTATCCAATATCTCACCGAGTCTGTTACGGTCAGTCAGCAGCTGAGGTGAATCCGGCAATGTTTCCACTAATATTTTCAGGCCTGCCTTCTGAGCCCTGCCGGAAAAGCGGTCAGCGACCTCCTGAAGCAGAGTGTTCAGTTCGAAGCGGGTCTTATTCAACGTCCCACCTCCAGCTTCCAGTCTCGACATGTTCACCATATCATCAAACAGGCGCAACAGGTGGGCGTTGTTCTTTTTAATCAATGCAATGAGTTCGTTGCGCTCCTCTTCCGTCTCAGTCATGGTCAGCACATCACTGAACCCCACGATGGCATTCAGCGGTGTACGTATCTCGTGTGACATGTTTGCCAGGAATGCCGACTTCAATCGGTCGCTTTCCTCTGCATGGTTACGGGCGTCTATCAAAGCCTGTTCTATGGCTTTCTGCTTGTCAATACGCATCGAAGCACCGACAACTACCAACGGTTTCCCGTCCATGTCGCGTTTCTCGATGATGGCATAAGTCTCGCCCCACCCCGATTCTCCGTTGACATCCTTCAGTTGATACTGTCCGTGGTACTCGTCGATATGGCCTGCCAGCAGTTTCATCATGCCGTCCGTGACCTGCTGCTTGTCCTTGGGGACCAAGGTGTTGCAGAACATCTCTACATCGGAACCTGCCGATATGTACTGTGAATTTGGCACGTCACGATAGTCGCTCTCGTAGGTAATCGTCCGGGATGGCACGTCGATGCGCCAGACGCTGACCTTCATGGCTTTCATCACCAAATCGTACTCCACGCTGTGGCGATTGATCTTGGCCAATTGCATCAGTTCTTCTTTCAAAAGCCTGTGCTGCCGATACTGATAGAACAATAGAATGATGAATGCCGCCAACAGTGGCAATGCTGCAAGCCATACCAAAATGTCAACTTGCAACAGTGGCTTCAGCGAGAAGAGCAGTATATCATTCGATGCTATCATGCAGTTAGGTTCTTTGATTTAGGGGCAAAATTACATAAAAGAATTGTAATAAAGAAAAAAAATCGCATTAATTTTTGCAATTTGGCCGATTTGCATTATCTTTGCACCATATTTACATAAAGTTATAGAATGGCACAGCAATTTGACCTCATCGCCAAAACATTTATGGGCTTGGAGCCCGTTTTGGCGAAAGAACTGACAGAATTGGGCGCTGACGACGTACAGATAGGTCGCCGTATGGTATCATTTAGGGGCGACAAGAAACTGATGTACCGCGCTAATTTCCAGCTTCACACCGCAATCCGCATTTTGAAACCCATCAAGCGCTTCCGTGCGCTCTCTGCCGACGATGTCTATGAAGGCGTCAAGGACATCGACTGGACGGAGTACATCGCCCTTGACAAGACCTTTGCCGTTGACTCGGTAGTCTTTTCCGAGGAGTTCCGTCACTCCAAGTTTGTTGCCTATAAGGTGAAGGATGCCATTGTCGACCAGTTCCGCGAGAAGACGGGCCAGCGTCCTAATATCAGCATCACGAACCCTGATATGCGGCTGCACATCCATATTGCCGACGTAGCCCCGGGACAGAGTGAGTGCACGCTGTGTCTCGATTCCAGTGGTGAGTCGCTTCACCGCCGAGGCTACCGTCAGGAGTCAGTGGAAGCCCCCCTGAACGAAGTGCTGGCAGCGGGCATGATACTGATGACGGGATGGCATGGCGAGACCGATTTCATCGACCCTATGTGTGGCAGTGGCACACTGCTTATCGAAGCAGCCCTTATTGCCCACAATATGGCTCCGGGCCTGTTCCGCAAAGAATATGCATTTGAGAAATGGCCCGACTTTGATGCTGATCTCTTTGACGAAATCTACAATGACGAATCTCTGGAGCGGGAGTTCCATCACCACATCTATGGCTACGATGTCGACATCAAGGCCGTCAATACGACTCGCTTGAATGTCAAGGCTACCGGAATGAGCAACGACATCACGGTGACGGAGCAGGACTTCAAGAATTTCCAGCAGCCCCAGGAGAAGAGCATCATGGTGACCAATCCCCCCTATGGCGAACGTATCTCCACTCCAGATCTGTTAGGCACCTATAAGATGATTGGTGAGCGTCTGAAGCATCAGTTTACTGGCAACGATGCCTGGATACTGAGTTACCGTGAGGAGTGCTTCGACCAGATAGGGCTGAAACCCAGCATCAAGATTCCTCTCTACAACGGTTCCTTGGAATGTGAGTTCCGCAAATACCAGATGTTCGACGGCAAGATGCGTGAATTCCGTGAGGAAGGTGGTACGGTGAAAACTGAAGCCGAGAAGCGCCAGATGGCTGAGAAGCGCCGTTTCAAGCAGAACCGTGAGTTCAAGAAGCGGTTAGACGAGCAGGAAGAGAACGCCGGAGCCGACATCCGCAATTTCAAGTTCCGCTCGCTGGAGAAGAAGGAACCCATGAAATCCGGCAAATCGGGCAAATCGGGAATGCCCGGAAAATCGGGAATGTCCGGGAAATCGGGAATGTCCGGGAAACTCGGGAAATATGGAAAGCCCTTTGGCAAGAAAAACAGGAGATTTGATGATGACGAAGATTAACAAACTGCTTACCCTTCTTGTTCTGGCTGCATTCCCCCTTCTGCCCATGACTGCTCAAGAGAAAAAGCTGTTTACGCTGGAAGACCTCAACTATGGAGGCTATAATTTCCGTAACCTTCAGCCCCAGAACATGTGGCTGACGTGGTGGGGCGACGAATTGGTGCGGACGGATGTGGAAGAATGCTGCCTCGTCAACAAGCAGACTGGCAAGGAAAACGTTCTGTTCACTCTTGACGAAGTCAACAAATGGCTCAAGAGTGACGATTTATACCATGTCCGAGCGCTCTATTCAGCCAGCTTTCCCTATCCCGGCCAACCCCTGGTGGCTCTCGGTAACAAGAAGTCGTTCCTGCTACTGAACTTCAAGACCCACGAGGTGGTATGGCAAGACAGCATTTCCGGCCAGCAGGCTAACGATTGGAACAGTGCATCGCGGGCTACCGCTTATGTTGAGAATCATCAGCTCTTCGTCGTTGATGGCGACGGGCAGAAGCACCAGCTCACCACCGACGGCAGCCGTGAGATAGTCTATGGACAAAGCGTCCATCGCAATGAGTTCGGTATAGAGAAGGGCACCTTCTGGAGTCCCGACGGTCAGCGGTTAGCATTCTATCGCATGGACCAGTCGATGGTTGCCGACTATCCGCAGGTAGACATCTACCCACGAGAGGCCACCTATGAGCCGGACAAGTATCCCATGGCCGGCATGACCTCCCATCAGGTGAGTGTAGGGGTCTATGACTTGAAGTCAGGCAAGACCGTCTATCTGGACACTCCACGCTCCCACGACACCGCAGCAGTAGAAAGAGGTACCGCTACCGATGGGCAGCCTGTCTATTTCACGAATGTTACCTTCTCCCCCGACGGCAGCACCGTCTATCTGTTTGAATTAAACCGCGACCAGAACGACTGCCGTCTGGTCAGCTATGATGCCACGACGGGACAGCGCCTTTCAGAACTCTATCGCGAAACCAGCGACAAATATGTGGAACCCCTGCACCCCATCCGGTTCCTGCCTTGGGATGCCAACCAGTTTGTCATGCAGAGTCAGCGCGACGGTTACAACCACCTTTATTTATATAATAAGGAGGGGAAACTCATCAAGCAACTAACCAGCGGAGCTTGGGTGGTGCAGGAAGTGTTAGGATTCAACGCCCGTCAGAAGAGCATCATCATCACCAGCAACGAGGCCAATGCCATCCAGCACAACACCTATGCCGTCAACATCAAGACAGGAAAGCGGACGCTGCTCGACAACGGTCGCGGCTCACACCATGCCGTCGCATCACCTTCCGGCGAATGGTTCTTCGACAAATATACAGAACCTGATGTTCCCCGCAACATCGATGTCGTCAGCGTGAAAACCGCTAAGAGCCAGCGCCTGCTGACGGCAGAAGACCCCTGGGCGGACTATCAGCAGCCCCAGTTTGAGAGTGGCACCATCAAGGCCGCCGATGGCGTCACCGACCTCTACTATCGCATGGTGAAACCCCACGACTTCGATGCCGGCAAGAAGTATCCCACAGTCATCTACGTGTATGGCGGTCCCCATGCCCACAATGTGGAAGCAGCGTGGCACTGGTATAGCCGCTCCTGGGAGACCTACATGGCGCAGAAGGGCTACGTGCTGTTCATTCTCGACAACAGAGGTTCCGAGAGTCGCGGACGCGACTTCGAGCAGGCCACCTTCCGCCAGCTGGGGCAGGTGGAGATGCAAGACCAGATGAAGGGTGTGGAATATCTGAAGTCATTGCCCTACGTCGACATCACCCGCCTGGGGGTCCATGGTTGGTCGTTTGGCGGCTTTATGACCATCTCGCTGATGCTCAACCATCCTGATGTATTCAAAGTGGGAGTTGCCGGTGGACCCGTCATCGACTGGAAGTGGTATGAGGTGATGTATGGCGAGCGCTATATGGACACCCCGGCCCAGAACCCCGAGGGCTATGCCAAGTCATCACTCATCAGCAAGGCCGGTAATCTGAAAGGTAAGCTTCAAATCATCACCGGCTACAACGACAACACCGTCGTACCCCAGCATTGTCTGTCGTTCCTCGATGCCTGCATCAAGTCAGGCACCCAGCCCGACTTCTTCGCCTATCCCGGTGAAGAGCATAACATGCGAGGACATGCCTCTGTACATCTGCACGAACGTATTACCCAATATTTCGAAGACCACCTGAAATAGTTGAGAGTTGAAAGTTGATAGTTGATAGTTATGAAAGAAGAACAAATACTGGTCCGTATTACCGGACAAGACCGCCCCGGACTGACAGCATCCATCATGGGTATTCTGGCACGCTACGACGCCCAGATTCTCGACATCGGCCAGGCCGACATCCATTCCACGCTCTCGTTAGGCATCCTAATCCGCATGGACGACAGCAAGTCTGGTTTTGCCATGAAGGAGCTGCTGTTCAAGGCCACTGAGTTAGGGGTCAACATCGGTTTCTCACCCATCAGCGACGATGAATACGAAGACTGGGTGGGGCATCAGGGCAAGAACCGCTACATTCTGATGGTGCTGGGCCGACAGTTAGAAGCCCGTCAGATTGAAGCGGCCACCCGCATACTGGCCGACCAGGGACTCAATATCGACAGCATCCTGCGACTCACGGGCCGCAAGAGCATCAAGCAGCTCGACAAGCACACCCGTGCCTGCATCCAGTTTTCGCTGCGCGGCGAGCCCATCGACCGTCAGGAGATGCAGTCGAAACTCATGAAACTGTCTTCTGAGATGGAAATCGACTTCTCCTTCCAGCGCGACGACATGTTCCGGCGCATGCGCCGCCTGATATGTTTCGATATGGACTCCACGCTCATCCAGACCGAGTGTATCGACGAGTTGGCGGAGCGCAATGGCGTGGGTGCCGAGGTGCGTGCCATCACCGAGAGTGCCATGCGTGGCGAGATAGACTTCAAGGAGAGTTTCACCCGCCGTGTGGCCTTGCTGAAAGGACTGGAAGTCAGCGTGATGCAGGATATTGCCGAACACCTGCCCATCACCGAAGGCGCCGACCGGCTGATGCGTGTGCTCAAGACCTGTGGCTACAAGATAGCCATTCTCTCCGGTGGATTCACCTATTTCGGCGAATACCTGCAGCGCCGCTACGGCATTGACTATGTCTATGCCAACGAACTGGAGATTGACGACGACGGCAAGTTGACAGGCCGCTACGTGGGTGAGATTGTCGACGGACACCGCAAGGCAGAGCTGCTGCGACTGATAGCCCAGGTGGAGAAGGTGAACCTGGCTCAGACCATCGCCGTGGGCGACGGTGCCAACGACCTGCCGATGATTTCCGAAGCAGGCCTGGGCATCGCCTTCCATGCCAAGCCCCGTGTGGTAGCCAATGCCAAGCAGTCCATCAACACCATCGGACTGGACGGCGTGCTCTATTTCCTGGGTTTCAAAGACTCCTATCTGGGCGACCAAGGCAAGCTCTGAGGTGAGAGGTGAGAGCCCCGAATATTAAATAAATCATAAAAAAACGGAGCGGCTGATGGCTGTTCCGTTTTTTTTACCTATATTTGCGAAACAAATTTTACTTAACTACTAAAACAGTAACACGTATGAAAGACTTGAAAATGTACATTAACGGCCAGTTCTGCCAGAGCAGCGATGGTCAGTGGATTGATGTGTTGAACCCCTCAACAGAGGAAGTCATCTCCCGCCAGCCCAACGGTACGATAGAGGATGTTAACCGTGCCCTTGACGCAGCCCGTGCAGCCCAGAAACAGTGGGCCAAGACTCCCGCCATCGAGCGTGCCGGCTGGCTGAAAAAATTGGCTAACGGCATCCGCGAGCGCCGTGAGGAATTCATCGACATCATCATGCGCGAGCAGGGCAAGACCCTCACCTGGGCTACGGTCGAGGTAGACGTCACTGCTGAGTATTTCGACTACATGGCATCGTTTGCCCGCCATATCGAGGGCGAAATCATCCCGTCGGACCGCCCCAACGAGACCATCTTCCTGTCGAAGAAGCCCATCGGCGTGGTAGCCGGCATCCTGCCCTGGAACTTCCCGTTCTTCCTCATAGCCCGCAAGGCCGGTGCCGCCCTGATAGCCGGTTGCACCATCGTCATCAAGCCCTCACAGCTCACTCCCGAGAACTGCACCACCTTCGGTGAGGTTGTCGACAAGGTGGGTCTGCCCAAGGGTGTCATCAACATCGTGACCGGTAAGGGCAGCGTCATCGGCAACGAGATGGCGGGCTCGCCCAAGATTGACATCGTGTCGGTGACGGGTTCTGTGGGTGCCGGCGAAAGCATCATGGCAGCCGCCTCGAAGAATATCACCAAGGTGAGTCTTGAACTGGGCGGCAAGGCTCCCGCCATCGTCTGCAAGGATGCCGACCTGGAGAAGGCAGCACAGTGGATTGTAGACAGCCGTATTGGCAACAACGGACAGATTTGCAACAATGCCGAACGCGTCTATGTGCAGAAGGAAGTCAAAGCCGAGTTCACCAAGATACTGGTAGAGAAAATGTCGGCCGTCAAGGTGGGCGATGTCTGCAAAGACCATACCGTCGACATGGGTCCGCTGGTGGAAGCCCGTGCCTTGGAGAGCGTCACCGAGAAGGTGGAGCGTGCCATCAAGCAGGGAGCCAAGTTGCTCTGCGGCGGCCATCGTGTCGGCGACAAGGGCTATTTCTATGCCGCTACCGTGCTCGACAATTGCACCCAGCAGATGGACATCATCCATGAGGAAACCTTCGGCCCCGTGATACCACTGGTAGAGTTCGACACCATCGAGCAGGCCATTGAGTGGGCCAACGACTGCGAGTACGGACTGGCATCCAGCGTCTTCACCAAGGACATCGACACCGCTGCCCGCGTCAGCCGCGAACTGGAGTTTGGCGAGACCTACATCAACCGCGAGCACTTCGAGGCCATGCAGGGCTTCCATGCCGGTGTGAAGAAGAGCGGCATCGGCGGTGCCGACGGCAAACACGGCATCGAGGAATACCTCGTCACCCACGTCACCTACCTCGACACCTGGTACGAGTAATCGTGCGAAAACCACACTAAATTAGGGAAATCCTTCACTTTTTGGGATTTTCCCTTTTTTATTTCTGCAAAAAACACTACCTTTGCATCCGCAAACCACGAAACAATAGAGAAAATGAAAAAGAACATCATACTGATTCTGACGCTGGTTTCTGCCCTGTCCTCATGGGCACAGAGCGGAAGCGAGCACCGCAGCCGCTTCGGATTCGGGTCTACCGACCAATACTACGGCGTGCGCCTGGGCTTGAATATTGCCTCGCTGTCAAGTGACGATGTCAACATGGACCTGAACGCGCGTACCGGCGTCAATGTCGGCACCGTCTATGGCGTCCAGCTGGCCGGCAACACCCCCCTTTGGATGGAGACGGGGCTCTTCTACTCCGAGAAGGGCGGCCAGGCCACGGTGGCCGCCGAAAAGGTGAAGTGCCGCCTCAGCTATCTGCAGGTGCCCATCGTCGTCAAATATTCGTTCGATGTCTACGACGACCTCTACATCAACCCCTTCCTGGGCGGCTATCTGGCACTTGGCGTCGGTGGCAAGCAAAAGAACTACGGCACGGCGGCAGCCAACTATGCCGACCGCCATGCCGACTCGTCATTCGACACCTTCAAGCGCTTCGACGGAGGTCTGCGCATCGGCTGTGGCGCCGAATACCAGATGGTCTATGCCGAGGTGGGCTTCGACTTCGGTCTGGCCAACATCAGCACCGACGACTTTTCCAACACCCGCAACCAGTGCTTCTTCATCAATTTAGGTGTGAACTTCTAACCCGTAATTCCCAATATGTTTCCCAGAAAACTACTTACCGCCCTCCTGCTGTTGACTACACTCAGCAGTATGGCACAATTCGACAGTCAGAACTCATTCGTCCGCAAAACCATCCTCGCCTACGAGTTAGGCAGCGACGGATTCTACCACAAGAAGGAAGGTGCACTGGTCGACAAAGTTACCAATGTCATCACCACCTACGCCTTCGACAAGAAGTCTAACAACCTCTACGTACAGACCGAAAACGGCAACTATCAGGTGGTGCTCAACAAGGAGTGGGTCAAGATCTACAAGCAGAGCAAGCTGGCCCCCATCGTCGACGAGGAACTGATAGACACCGAGGTGCAGCGCGTGTCACGCATCCTTGAGGAGCGCTTCGAGTCGCTGAATGCTGCCCGCACCAAGCACCTGCGCGACTCTGCCGAACAGGTGCGCCGCGACTCGCTGGAGAAAATCCGCCAGGACTCCATCCAGAAGGCCTTCCAGCTGGCTGTCGACGCCCACTATCGCGAGATGCACAACTGGCACGAGCTGCCCACCAACAAGATAGGACTGGAATGTCTCATTTGCGGCCATCACGTCTACGAAGACAACATCTACTGCGAAGGCATCATCGGCGACACCATCTACTATACCGCCGAAAACCAGGGCGTCATGGATGCCAACTACAAACTGATGCACTGCGCCCAGCTGAACCCCCGCCTGAAGACCGACTCCAAGTACAACTACCACCTCAAGATATTCAAGGACAGCCTCTACAATCAGCTCTATCTGACCACCGACTACGTCAAGGCTGTCAACGACAAGGCCTACGCCCAGTATGGCGCTGCTGCCAGCACCGTGGCACCCTACGGATACGTCGAGAGCTGGGGCTACGACTTCATGGACGACCACTTGGTATTCGACTTCACCTATGTCAACACCTACAAGCGTCCCATCAGGAATCTTGAAATCCACTGCAACATCCTCGACCCTGCCGGCAATGTCAAGAAGGTGTGCCGCCTGAAGGCTGCCGGACCGGTAGAGCCGATGGGTAAGAAGTCGTGGACGTGGAACGACAACTCCAACCCCATTCCCAATCTGGCCACCGACCTGACCATCGGCAAAATCGTGGTATCCTTCAAGGATGGCAAGTCGAAGACCCTCATCAAGGACATCGTCTTCAAGGAAGAGTAAGAGATGAGAAGCAGCATCCTGACACTCCTGCTGACGTGCACCGTCCTGGCTATGGCTCACCGGCCCGCCGACAAGGGGTATGGCGTCACGTCGCCTGACGGTCGCCTTTCACTCATCCAGACCGACAGCAGCGTGGTAGTCTGCCACTGTCAGCAGCAAGCCTTGGAAATGCCCGCTATGGGCTTCGGAGGCACCCTGCGCAACCCTTTCACCTTCATCCGCTACGTCAGCAGCGACTACGTCATGCCTGCAGGCAAGCGCCGTCATTGCAGCAACGAAGCCAACGAGTATGCCACGACGATGAGCGACGGCGTACGAATCGTGGTGCGGCTCTATAACGACGGCATGGCCTTTCGCTACGAGATACCCGCAGGTCTCCCGCTGACGCGTCAGGCCGAACAGACCGGATACCGGATTGCCGAAGGCTCCCGGCGTTGGATGCAGCAGTGGACCGACTCCTACGAGGGATTCTTCCCGCTCAGCACCACCTATCGGGTGGAAGCCATTCCGTCGTTCAGCGGCGTTTCCAAGTCGGCAGAGGGCTATAACGACCACTGGGGCTATCCCGCCTTGCTGGAGCCTGCCGACGGCCTGTTCGTGCTGCTCAGCGAGGCCGACATCGAGCGCGGACAGAGTGCGTCAAGCCTCGTCAACCAGCGCGACGTCTTTCGCGTCAGCCCTGCCCAGAGCCAGCCGTCACCCTCAGCCGCATGGCACACCCCGTGGCGCGTGGCCGTCATCGGCAGTCTGAAGGATGTCGTGGAATCGACACTCATCACCGATGTCAGCAGCCCGTGCCGCTTGCAGGATACCCGTTGGATCCGCCCGGGCGTGGTGTCGTGGATATACTGGGCCTACAATCACGGTTCCAACGACCTGCAGATCATCCGCAAATACGTCGATATGGCAGTCACCCTGCGGCTGCCCTACGTGCTAATAGATGCCGAATGGGACGAGATGAAAGACGGCTATACCATCGAGGACGCCATCAGCTATGCCCGTTCCAAAGGCATCAGACCCCTCATCTGGTACAACTCCAGCATCGGATGGGTTGACGGTGCCCCCACGCCCAAATACCGGCTGAACAATCCCGCCGACCGCGAGCGGGAGTTTGAATGGTGCGAGAAGCAGGGCGTGGCAGGTGTCAAGATCGACTTCTTTTCCGGCGACAATCAGGCCAACATGGACTACTGTATCAGCCTGCTTGAGGCTGCCGCCCGCCATCACCTGTTGGTGAACTTCCACGGTGCCACTATCCCGCGAGGCTGGCAGCGCACCTACCACAACCTGCTCTCCACGGAGGGTGTCTACGGAGCTGAATGGTACAACAACGTGGCCACCTTCACCACCCGGGCAGCAGCCCATAATGCCACGTTGCCCTTCACCCGCAACGTCGTCGGGCCAATGGACTATACTCCTTGTACCTTCAGCGACTCGCAGCATCCCCACATCACCACCCATGCTCACGAGCTGGCGCTGACGGTACTCTTCGAGAGTGGCCTGCAACATCTGGCCGACCGCCCTGAGAGCTATCTCTCGCAGCCCCGCGCCGTCCAGGACTTCTTCGCCACGCTCCCTGCCGCTTGGGACGACACCCGCTTCCTTGGCGGCTATCCCGGCGACTACGTCGTGCTGGCCCGTCGCAGCGGCACCACCTGGTATGTTGCCGGCATCAATGGCACCGACTCCGTCAAGCAGATTCCCCTGCCGCTTGGCAACCTCCCCGTCAGCAGCCCCGTCATGTCGCAGGCCTTCCTCGACGGCACTGGTGCCGACAGCCCGTGGGACATCAAAAAAGCAGGCGACCCCCTCCCTGAGACGGTCACCTGCCAGCCACGCGGTGGCTTTGTCATGATAGTGCGCTAAGCACAGCCAGCAGGCAAAGTTAGCAAAATATCCTGAGACGGCAAAATATTT
>CAMOQW010000011.1 GCA_946623195.1 uncultured Prevotella sp. | reverse complement strand
GGCAATGGCACATCAAGGCATTGGCACAGCATTGATGAATTTCATCAAGTATTGGTTGGGTAGTGGCGGTAAGACGGGTTATCGTTTCCTGATAGTCGATGCTCGTAATGCAGTTGACGCATTAGCCTACTATGAGAAGAACGGCTTTACTTACTTGTTCCCATCAGAGGAAGAAGAATCAAAGAATACACGCAAGGACAAAGCAGTTGTTCCTCAAGCAACTCGACTCATGTACTTCGACCTCATGGACTTGCAGCCCCGTAAAAATCCTATTTGATATTTGGTCGTTTCAAATAAAAGCATTACCTTTGCCCCCGACAAAGAGCCATTGATAAAGGCTGGTGGTTCTGAGTCGGGAGTTCTTTGATATGCAAATCACGACAGAATGAGGAAATGAGCCACGAGCTTGCTCGCTTATACCTTTAGGTGTAAGAACCATTGCCAGTTCGTAACCCAGTTTTTTCTCAATCCTCGGAACTGCCTTTATTTACAAAAGGTTTGCGATTTTATCCAAAGATAGGAAATAAAATTAGAATTACCAAAAAAAACGAAAACACTTTGTTATTCGGCAAATAATACCTACCTTTGCAAACAAATTAGAAACACTATATATGTATATAGCCGTAGCAGGAAATATAGGAAGCGGAAAGTCGACACTGACGCGACTGCTGGCCAAGCACTATGGATGGGAGGCACGGTATGAGGCCGTGGACCAGAACCCGTATCTGGAGGACTACTACAGGGACATCCACCGGTGGTCGTTCAATCTGGAGGTGTTCTTCCTGAAGGAGCGCTTCCGCGACCTCATCGGCATCTCGCAGTCGGAGAGCACCATCATCCAGGACCGCACCATCTATGAGGGCGTCTACGTGTTTATGCAGAACAACAAGGCGATGGGCCACCTCTCCGACCGTGACTACGAAACATACATGGAGCTGTTTGAGCAGATGATGTCGGTAGTGCGCCAGCCAGACCTCATGATCTACCTGCGGGCCTCGGTGCCCCACCTGGTAGGCAACATCCAGAAGCGGGGCCGCGACTACGAACAGACCATGCAGCTGGACTACCTGGAGAATCTGAACCGCCGCTATGACGACTTTATATATAATAGGTACAGCGGGCGCGTGATGACCATCGACAAGGACAAGCTCGACTTCCTGAACCGTCCGAAAGACCTGGCCGCCATCATTGACCGCATAGACAGCGAACTGTTCGGACTGTTCTCGCCGCTCGCCACTAAACTCTAAACTCTCAACTCTCAACTAACAATATGCACATCGCAATAGCAGGAAACATAGGCAGCGGCAAGACTACGCTGACCAAGCTACTGGCCCACCGCTACGGATGGACGCCGAGATTCGAACCCGTGGACGACAACCCCTATCTGGCCGACTTCTATGCCGACATGCCCAGATGGTCGTTCAACCTGCAGGTCTACTTCCTGAACAAGCGCTTCAAGGAGGTGGTGGAAATCTCGAAGTCGAAGGACACCATCGTACAAGACCGCACCATCTTCGAGGATGCCCGCATCTTCGCCCCTAACCTGCACGGACAGGGCATGATGTCGGACCGTGACTTCCAGAACTATACCGACCTGTTCGACCTGATGATGTCGCTGGTCAAACTGCCTGACCTCATGATCTACATCCGCTCCAGCATCCCCACCCTGGTGGCACAGATCCAGAAACGGGGGCGCGAATATGAGCAGACCATGCGACTGGACTACCTGCAGGGACTGGAGAAGCGCTATGAGCAGTGGATAGCATCCTACAAGGGACCGCTCATCGTCGTGGATGGCGACCACTGCAAGTTCGGCGAAGACCCGGAGGCCTTCAAACAGGTGACGGACATGATTGATGCCAAGCTCTTCGGCCTGTTCCCGATAGAATAAGAAGCGAGGGGAAGAGAGAGAGGACTAACGGCGGCGATGCCGTGTCCGGGCCCTCGACTTGACCTTGTGGTGGCGGCTGTGCAGCACCTTGTGAACACGATGCTTGCCCCCGCGCTTGGCTGACTTCTTGGCGGCTATCGGGGCAGCACTGCGCCAGGTAACGCACTGGCGGGCCGTATAAGAGGGTACTTCTTCGACGGGATTGCGCTCGCAATATTTCAGAATGGAATAGTAGTCCTCGTTGCGCACTTGATGGTTGTCGTAGAACCACACATCGACGGCCGACGTGGCCGAGGCAATCATGACGATGTCGCGGTCGAAGCCTACATACCAGCGGGCAAAGGCATGACCACGCACCGTAGACTCCCACGTGGGAGCACCATAGTGGTGGCGCATCCACTTCATCAGCGCTGCATAGTCGGCACGCTGGTCGCGCCCGGAGAGATGGCGCGTGGTGAGCTTCAGATTGTTGACGGAAGAGGTATCCTTGTTGAAGTTCATGAGCAGCTGCACATCCAGTCCGGCCAGCCGGCCCGTCATGACACGACTGTCGGTCTGCCGGAGCCCCTTGGCCTGCAAGTCGGCAATCAGCTGGGAGGGTTGTGAACCTAAGGAAACACCGAGAAACTCGGTGTGACCATCAGCCCAGACTGCCACCTGTGCGGAAGCGGCCAGAGCCAAGGCAAGGAATATTTTACGAACCATTTCTATCCTAATGTTTTGATTGAGATGATGCAAAGGTACAAAAATAAGACAAATATGGAAAGGGTAAAGCGAAAAAAAAGAGAGCACTGGAGACGATTCGCATCCTATTTAACGTTATTTAACCCCCATAATAGGCCGTAGTCTAAGATTTTTCCTAATTTTGCAGATAAATTGTATAGATGTCGAGGTATGCCAATGCCGTAGACTCATGAATTAGAGAAAGATGACTGACATCATTTTATCCAGCTTCATCAGCTTGTTTGCCCTGTTTGGAAAGGTGGAACAGGTAGATGAGACACGGGCAAAAAACATGCTCGTAAGCTATCTTCGTCGTCATTTCGGCATCCGGAATATCGACCTTTATATCGACCTCTACAGCGACATGCGCGGCGCCTATGAGATGACCGACGACCTGGACACTCAGGAGACGGCAAAGGGCATCTGCTCGGCACTGCACGGCAAGATACAGGCCATCGAGGAATCGATGCTGCTGCTGCGACTCATGGAGTTCTGCGGCGGTGCCGGCGAGCACTCCGAAGTGATGTTCAAGACGATGGCCGAACAGTTCAATATCCCTGACGAGCAATACAACATCTATCTGGACTTCGTAACCAACAAGCCCACGGAGCAGGTCATGATGCACCAGTTGGACGGATTCGAGGGTACGCTGAAGACCCTGCTCGACCCCACCAACGGCATCCTCATCTTCACCTACCTGGGTTCGGACACGGTGCTGCTCAACGACGTGCCCGTATTGTCGGGGGCCTATCAAATATGGCTGCAGAGCAGCGTGCTGAAAGGCAGCAGCGGCAGGCCCGTCTACTACTCGTCAATCATCGATGCCTACAACAGGGCCTGCGGACGGGAGGAAGACCAGATGCAGGCCGTGGAGTTCTGCGGACGCCACATCAACTTCCGCTTCCCGGGTAGCGACAACGGCATGCACGACCTCGACTTCACGCTGCACAACGGCGAGCTGCTGGCCATCATGGGCGGCTCGGGAACGGGCAAGACCACCCTGCTCTCGCTGCTCAACGGCAGCCTGCAGCCCCAGGAAGGCACCATCACCATCAACGGCCACGACATCAGGGAGCCAGAGGCCAAGGCGCTGATAGGCTACGTGCCGCAGGATGACCTGCTGATTGAAGAACTGACGGTCTACCAGAACCTGTGGTTTACCGCCAAACTCTGTTTTGAGGGCATGTCGGACAGCGAGCTGGACAGCCGCGTGATGAAGACGCTCAAGAACTTAGGGCTGGATGCCGCCAAAGACCTGAAGGTGGGTTCGGCCATCAACAAATACATTTCCGGCGGACAGCGCAAGCGCCTGAACATAGCACTGGAGCTGATTCGCGAACCTGCCGTGCTGTTCCTTGACGAGCCGACGTCGGGACTGTCGTCGGCCGACACCGAGAAGGTGATCAACCTGCTGAAGGAACAGACACTGAAAGGCAAGCTCATCGTGGTGAACATACACCAGCCGTCCAGCGACGTCTACAAGCTGTTCGACCGGCTGTGGCTGCTGGACAAAGGCGGATACCCCGTGTTTGACGGCAACCCCATCGACGCCATTACCTATTTCAAGGAGGCCGCCAACTATGCCGATGCGGAAACCAGTGCCTGTCCGACGTGCGGAAACGTCAATCCGGAAATCGTGCTGAACATCATCGACGAGAAAGCACTCAACAACAGCGGCGAGGTGTCGGACGAACGCAAAATGACACCGCAGGAGTGGCACGAACTCTACCTGAAGAACAGACCAGAACTGCCCACGCCGGCGGTCAGCGACGTGCCTCATTCCGACCAGAAGCAGCCCAACGCATTCAAGCAGTTTGCCATCTTCCTGCATCGTAACATCAAGACCAAGATTACCAATCTGCAATATCTCTGCATCACGCTGCTGGAGGCCCCGCTGCTGGCTCTGGTATGTGCCTACCTGACGCGCTATGCACCACCTGAGGGCTACACCGTGATGGACAACAAGAACATGGTGAGCTACTTCTTCATGTCGGTCATCGTGGCCACATTCATCGGCATGAGCGGCTCGGCAGAGGAAATCATCAAGGACCGCGCACTGCTGAAGCGCGAAAGCTTCCTGCACCTGTCGTACGGCAGCTACATCTGGTCGAAGATTGTCTACATGGGCGTCGTATCCCTGATACAGACACTGCTGTTCATCGTCATCGGCAATGCCATCATGGGAATACAGGGACTCTTCGGCACCTGGTGGCTCATCCTCTTCATGACGGCATTCCTGGCGAACCTCACGGGACTGCTGCTCTCGCAATGTCTCAACTCCGTGGTGGCCATCTACATCAGCATCCCCATGCTGCTCATTCCGCAGATTCTGCTCTGCGGACTGGTGGTCAGCTTCTCGGACCTGACACCCAAGAGCACTACCGGCAACGTGCCCGTCATCGGCGACCTGATACCGTCGCGATGGTCATACGAGGCACTGGCGGTCACATCGTTTACCGACAACCGCTATGAGGCGCCGCTATTCGAGATGGACAAGGAGAAATACGAGACCCAGTTCTACAACATGGGGTTCCTCTACGAGCTGCAGTCGCAGCTGGAAACGATGAAGGACGAGCAGCAGCGAGGCAAGACCGTCAACCTGCAACATCTGGAGGTGATACGCACCAATCTGCCCGTCATCACGGAATTCTGCCAGATGAAGCCCTATGACGGCGACTACTCCTACGCCTCGCTCCGCCAGTATATGCTGGATGCTGAGGACATTCTGGCCAAGCGCAGCAATAGCATCACGCTGAAGGCCGACGCCCTGATGTCGAACGTGGTGCGCCAGCAGGGCAAGGATGCCGTGATGGAACTGAAGCGCAACAATTTCAACCTCAAGTTGGAGGACTGCGTCATCGGTGCCGACCAGCAACGAATGCTCGACGTCATCGACAACTATATCGTGCCCCGCACGGGAAGCATCTTCCTGACGCCACGCAGCAACATCGGCCGGGCACCCTTCTACAGCAGCGAGAAGGTGGTGGGAGGATGGCACATCAAGACCCTGTGGTTCAACATGGCCGTCCTGCTGCTGATGAGCATCATAGCCACCATACTGCTGCTGAGCGACTGCCCGGGAAGATTCATCAGAAAGAATTAAAACAAAAGTAATACATTAATTAATAACATCAACAAATTATTAAAAAACAATGAAGAAATTAACTATTTTCGCTGTCGCATTTGCAGCAGTCGTCCTCGCGTCATGCGGTGGAAAGAAGAGTAACAACAACGCTGAAGGAACTGATTCGCTGAAGAGCTTCGAGCAGCAGCAGATTGAGGCCAGTATCAAAATGCACTTCGACAGCATCGCTGCCGAGTTCAGCAAACTGAAGCAGCCCAACTTCGTACAGGAGCAGAACGGCGGACTGACCCTGAGCAAGGAAGAGAAGCAGGTGAAGCCCGACTACCTGATTGCAGCCAGTGCTGCCGAGGAAGCTACCACACTGGCCGAGAAATACCGCATTCTCAGCGCACTGAATGTTGACAGAAAGATTGCCCAGCTCTATGAGATGCCCATCGAGGACTACGACAAGGCCATCACCAAACTGGCTGCCGACATCAACGACCCTTCGTTCAAAAACATTGAGGACAACAACAATATCTTCGAGACCTCTTCAACACTCTATGACGAGATGGAGAAGAACGGTCGCATCAACTTCTTCTGGCAGCTGGCTTCAGCAGCACTCGTGGAGGAACTCTTCGTGGCCAACCAGAATGTCGACAAGTTCCTCAGCAATTTCAACGACGAGGCTGCCGCCAACATCACATTCCGTATCGTGCTGATACTGGATGCCGTGAACCGTCTGTCGGAATATGATGCCGACATCAAGCCCGTGGCTGAAGCCATCGCTCCCCTGGAGGTGCTCAACGCTACCACTGTCTCCGAGATGAAGTCACAGTTGGCCGAAGCCAAGGAAAAGATTGAGGCTGCCCGCAAGGCCCTCGTAGGCTAAGAACAGTTCTTATGTGCTGAATAAGCCCACCCCCCAAAAAGTGCCCCTTCTCTTTGCGGAGAAAGGGCACTTTTTGGTGTGTGAATGTAAAAAAAGGGGTGATTTCTTGTAAATGAAAATATTTTTCCCTACCTTTGTACACAAATAACAAAAGTGACACTGACAATGCCAGAAATGAACCATAAAGAAATGCAGGAGACTAAGGAAGTGACGCAGCAACACCTTTGCCTGCCCAACGACATCGAAACCGTACCGCAGCTGAACGATTTTATCGATGGAATCTGCGACGAGGCGGGCATAGACATGTCGCTGGCGATGAGTCTGAATCTCGCTATCGAGGAGGCTGTCGTCAACGTCATGGAATATGCATATCCCGATGGAACCAAGGGTGATGTCAACATCGATGTGACAACTGGCGAATCGTTCATACAGTTCGTCATCACGGACTCCGGCAAGCCCTTTGATCCGACGGCAAAAGGAGAGGTGGACACCACACTGTCGGCCGAAGAGCGGCCCATAGGAGGACTGGGAATCCATCTGGTACGCCAGATTATGGACTCCGTCAACTATGAATATGCCAACGGCATGAATATCCTGACGCTCAGGAAGGAACTTGCAACAACTAATTAATATCACTTAAATAAAAAAACAAGTAACTATGATTTTCGACATTAAAGAACAACCTTCAGGTATGCTGGCCTTAGTCAGCGGACGTCTTGACACTCCTGCCGCAGTAAAAGCACAGCAGGAAATCATTCCCCTGTTAGAGAATGCCAACAAAGAGATTACACTCGACTGCACTAATCTTGAATACATCAGCAGCTCCGGTCTGCGTCTGTTCCTCACCATCCGCAAGGAAACTGCTGCAAAGGGTGGCAAGGTCATCATACAAAACATCAGCGAAGACATCCGCAAGGTGTTTATGATGACGGGATTCTTCAACCTGTTTGAAATCAAATAAGCAAAAGGAAGGTGGGAAAAACAGTACTTGACGCCCATACAGAGATGCTGCTGGAGGAATATCGCCAACAGCAGCATCTTTATCGGATGCTGCAGGGCATTGTCGGCGAGAAGTTCAACGACCAGATACGGAAGAACTCCATACCGATAGCCTCTATCGGTGCGCGCATCAAGACGGAACAGTCGCTACTTGGCAAACTTCAGCGAAAGGGCAACAAGTATCATTCCCTGTTCGACATCACCGACATTTTAGGAGCACGCATCGTGGCATACTACAACGAGGATGTAGACCGGATAGCCTCTATAGCTGAATCACTGTTCGACATCGACTGGCCTAACTCCGTCGACAAGCGCAAGATGCACCAGGCTGACAGCTTCGGCTACAACTCACTGCACTACATCTGCCGACTGCCCGAGAGCGTCTTCTGCGACTCACGCTATCCGGAACTGAACCAGATACGGTTTGAACTGCAGATGCGAACAGCACTGCAACACGTATGGTCTGACATCCAACACGACATCGGATACAAGACGGAGATAGAGACACCCTTCGAATACCACCGGAGCCTGAGCCGGCTGGCGGGACTGCTGGAATTAGCCGACAATGAGTTCAGCCGCATACGCAACGACATTGCCGACTACCGCAGACGTATGCAAACTCTGCTGCAAAGCGGTAAACTCTCAGAGGTGTCGCTTGACGGCAACACTTATAGCAGCTATCTGGAACAGGGACCATTCGACAAGCTGAACCGCCAGATAGCGGCCATCAACCAGGCAGAACTTCACCAGGCCTCTGCCCTGCCTTATCTGCCTGTGCTCATCGACATGGGCATGAAAACACTCGGTGACATACAGCTGATGCTGAAAGAGGACAGCGACGATGCCTACCAACTGGCACTATACCAACTGGGAGCTACTGATATCGACATTCTTTCGGAGACGGTGGGCATACAGAACCTTTGCATCGTACACATTCTAAAATCAGGCAAAGGACTACCCGGACTACGCCAGATGCTCGACACCATCAATGGCATCTCGACAGTAAACGAAAGCATTGCCTCCTTGTTATACCAGCAGGCAATGCGTCTCTCGTTTATGAATTCTTCTAATGACTGATAACTTAGTACACCCGTAGGGAATCGAACCCTAATCTAAGGAACCGGAATCCTTTATTCTATCCATTGAACTACGGGTGCCCATGATATTTGGGGGCGGGTGACTACTTAGCGTAAGCCACCGAACGGGTCTCGCGGATGACGGTGATCTTCACCTGACCCGGATAGGTCATCTCGTTCTGAATCTTCGAAGCTATCTGGCCGCTCAGTGCCTCCGTTTCGGCATCGTCCATCTTGTCGGCACCCACGATAACGCGGAGCTCACGACCAGCCTGGATGGCGTAGGTCTTGGTAACGCCAGGATAAGACATGGCAATAGCCTCCAGGTCGTTCAGACGCTTGATATAAGCCTCTACGATTTCACGGCGTGCACCTGGACGGGCTCCAGAGATGGCATCACAAATCTGGACGATAGGTGCCAGCAGCGTCTGCATCTCCATTTCGTCATGGTGGGCACCGATGGCGTTGCAGATGTCTGGCTTTTCCTTGTATTTCTCGGCTATCTTGGCACCATACAATGCGTGGGGCAGTTCGCTCTCCTCATCGGGCACCTTACCGATGTCGTGCAGCAGTCCGGCACGCTTGGCCTTCTTGGGGTTCAGTCCCAGCTCAGCAGCCATCACGGCACAGAGATTGGCTGTCTCGCGGGCATGCTGCAACAGGTTCTGTCCGTAAGAGGAACGATACTTCATCTTACCGATGATGCGTACAAGTTCGGGATGCAACCCATGAATACCCAGGTCGATAGCCGTACGCTTACCGGTCTCAATGACTTCGTTCTCCAACTGTTTCTTCACCTTCGTCACCACTTCCTCAATACGGGCTGGATGAATACGGCCGTCGCTCACCAGCTGATGCAAGGCCAATCGGCAAGTCTCGCGGCGGATGGGATCGAAGGCGGAGATGACGATGGCCTCAGGGGTATCGTCGACAACGATTTCAACACCGCAGGCAGCCTCCAGAGCCCGGATATTGCGGCCCTCACGGCCTATCACCCTGCCTTTCACGTCGTCATTGTCGATATGGAACACGCTGACGCTGTTCTCCACAGCCGTCTCAGTAGCCACACGCTGAATGGTCTGTATCACAATTTTCTTGGCCTGGGCATTGGCATTCAGCTTGGCCTCATCCATGATTTCATTGATGTAGGCGGCAGCATCTGTGCGGGCTTCATCTTTCAGCGACTCCACCAGACGGGCCTTAGCCTCATCGGCACTCAGACCTGACAGCTCTTCCAGCTTGGCACGCTCCTGCAACTGCATCTTTTCCAGCTCTTCCTGTTTCAGACTCAGCAACTTCTTCTCGTTGTCGATGCGTGTCTGCTGACTGTCCAGGTCGCTCTTGCGGCGCCCCAGCTCTTCCTGGCGCTGATTCAGCGTAATCTCACGCTGCTTCAGCTTGTTCTCATTCTGCTGGATGTGCTGGTTGCGCTGCTGTACCTCCTTCTCCAGCTCGCTCTTCTTGTTGATGAATTTCTCCTTCACCTCCAGCAGTTTCTTTTCCTTGATGACCTCGGCCTCCTTGGTAGCCGTGTCTATCATTTCATTATATTTTCCTTTGATTACATATCGGAAAATCAGATAGCCACAAAGTCCTCCTATGATGAGGGCTGCAACGATGGCAATAATAGCAACGATAATATTCATAAACGTATATATATATTGAATAAATAATGTTCTCTTATGTCCGTTCTTCCAGCACGTTTTCAATCTCTTCCGTCAGTTTGGCGAGAACATTATCATAGACATGGGTATCATTCTTGGCGCACTCCTTTTGTTGCGACAGTGCTATATCGACAAGGGTCATCAGTGCTATCGTATGGTCCGTCTTAAGGCCCTTAAAACGGTTGGCGTAAGCATTGTACCGCTCTGTGATGAGCTTCGCAGCACTGCGATAGTACTCCTCATCATCACGGTTTATGACGACTTCGATCTCTTCGTCGTAGACGTGCAGCCTGATATGTAGTCTGTTCTGGTTCTGTTCTGCCATGCCTTGTTCTCCTTATTCTTTTTCGTCGCTGAGGATTGCAATGCATCTGTTAACGTCCCGAATAAGCTTCGACAACCGTTCCTTGGCACCCGACAGGTCGCCGTCGGTAATTTCGATCATCTTGGCCATCTTCAGTGATTGATAGTCACTATCCTTCTGTTCCAACTCAGCACGCAGGTGAGCTAACTCCTTCTCGCTGCTCTCCACGATGTCATACAACTCCTTATTCTCCTTTTTCAGTGCCTGATAGCGGAGAATCATCTGACGTAGACGCGTTTCGAATGTCGCTAAAGTTTTCTCATTAGGCGTCATGCTATTTCACTTTAGTCCACAAAGGTAATACTTTTTCTTTTAACACAAAGCTTCGAGCGGTTAACTTTACGATTTGTTAACATTCTCCGTTTATTCCTTGGGGCGTGGTTCCTTCTTAGCCAGCATCACGACGCGATAAACGAAATCGGTTGTCCACTGTTGAGAATAGCCTAATTTCTGGGCATATTGGCGGATGGCCACCACGGTTTTCATTACGCCGGCATCAGTAAAATCGTTCTTGTTGAAGATGTCGTTAACGGTCTTCTCTGTCATGGTGCGGAGGGCACTCTTGAAGATGCTGGGCAGGCGGAGCTTGAACTTCATCAGATTGCCGGTCAGCATCAGCAAATCCTGCGAGAATCCTGAGAACTGGTACATATAGGTCTGTACATCCTGGGGCTTCTTGCAGCGCTTGCGGATACTGGTTTCTATTTCCTTGGTGAAGTTGTCGTCCATTTGATACAGGTCGTGGAGCATCTTCTTACACTTCGACTTCTCGGCCAGTCCCAGCCTGTTGTTCTGGGTGGGCACCTTCAGCGTGGCCTTGAACACCCGCAGGTCGGGCAGCGCTGCCAAGTTGGTGATTCCGAGGTCGGCAGCCATGACTGCCTGGAAATAGACACGGACGAGCGTCATGAAGTCCTCCATGCCGCCAATTTTCTGTTCAGGTTCTTTGTTTCCGAACAATTTACTTAAAAAACTCATATCTTATGGTCTTATTATCAAATAATTGCCTGCAAAGGTACAAATAACTGGGCAAAGAACAAAATAAATCTGACTTTTTATTTTCATTTTACCGAAAAGAAATAGCGACCGACTGTTTGGTCAACTCATTTTTTATTTGTACCTTCGCACCCACTAACAACTTTTTTAATAGCGTATGAAAGGTATTGTCTTAGCCGGAGGCAGCGGCACGCGCCTCTATCCCATCACGAAAGGTGTGTCGAAACAGTTGATTCCCATTTTCGACAAGCCCATGATTTACTACCCCATCTCCACACTGATGCTTGCCGGCATCCGCGAAATTCTGATTATTTCAACCCCCTACGACCTGCCCGCCTTCCAACGGCTGCTGGGCGACGGCTCCGAACTGGGCGTACGCTTCGAGTACGCCGAACAGCCCAGCCCCGACGGATTGGCTCAGGCTTTCATCATCGGCGAGCAGTTTATCGGCGACGACTGTGTCTGCCTAGTCTTGGGTGACAACATCTTCTACGGCAGCGGATTTACAGGTATGCTGAAGGATTCTGTCCGGAATGCCGAAGCAAACGGACTATCCACCGTGTTCGGCTATTACGTGAACGACCCTGAGCGCTACGGTGTCGCTGAGTTCGACAAGGACGGCAATTGCCTGAGCATTGAGGAGAAGCCCCAGAAACCCAAATCGAACTATGCCGTAGTGGGTCTGTATTTCTACCCCAACAGTGTGGTTGAGATTGCTAAGAACATCAAACCCTCGGCACGCGGCGAGCTGGAAATTACTACCGTAAACCAGGAGTATCTGAAGCGCCAGACCCTGAAGGTACAGACGCTGCAGCGCGGTTTTGCCTGGCTGGACACGGGCACCCACGACTCACTGTCGGAGGCTTCCACCTTCATTGAGGTCATCGAGAAGCGACAGGGTCTGAAGGTAGCCTGTCTGGAGGAGATTGCCTACAAGCGCGGCTGGATAGACCGGGAACAGTTAAAGAAACTGGCCGAGCCGATGATTAAGAACGACTACGGCCGGTATCTGATGCGGCGCGCTGAGGAATATCATCCCTAAGCCCCTACTTGGCAAAGTTCTGGACGCAACGGCGCAAGGCTGTCGGGTTGCCCATGTCATACATGGTGCCCTTCAGCCGTACACCCATCATGCCGCTCTTCTGGCGAACAGCCTCAAGAGCGGCAGTCAATTCTATTTCGCGCAGCCGGTCGCCGTCGGCATCAGCCTTCGCAATATCTTCTGCCAACTGGTCGAAGACTTCTGCCGTCAGAATGTACTGTCCGAATACGGAGTAGTATTCCTTCTCGCCCTCCGCATTACGCACCCCCAGGAACTCCTCAGCATAAGAGGCTTTGGGCTTCTCGTTCATCACCGACACGTTGAGGATGCTGCGGTCTTTGTCTTCCCAGACTCCTGCCAGTATGCCGTAATGACTCACATCGGCCAGCGGAATGGGATGGATGCTGACCAGCAGCTGGTTGTAGCGCTCGTATTCCTGAATCAGCTGCAGCGCACATGGCTTGTTGCTGTCGCTGCGATAGAGGGTGTCGCCCAGTAGCAGCAGCACCGGGTCGCCGCCGGCAAACTCGGCCGCCTGATAGACAGCATGTCCAAAGCCGCGCTTCTCGTGCTGATAGACATAGTGAAGTCGCTTGCCAATGTCGAGAATGTGATTCTCATACTCCTGAGCCTCCTTGTTGAGTTTGCGCAGATGCTCCTCACTGAGCTGGCGCTCAAAGAATTCGGTATATTGGATGCGATCATCCTCGGACCCCAGTACCAGGCAGATTTCCTCCACACCGCTGTTGACAAGCTCCTCCAGCAAGATGAGGATAACGGGGCGCACCATGCCGTCGGCACAGGGAATGGGGAAAAAATCTTTCTTCAGCGCACGTGTGGCCGGATAGAGTCGGGTGCCGAAGCCTGCCACGGGGATAATGGCCTTGCGGACGGTGTGGACAGGACGGATGGTCAGCGGATAGGCGTGCATTCCCTGCGCGTCCAAATAGTCGATGAGTTGCTGCTGGGCCTCCGGGCCGCGCACCAGGAACTGCACAGAGCCGTCGCCATGCGAGCCTACGCCCTTGCCGCCATAGATGAGGGACTGTATCTTCGGGTCGTGAAGCACCTGGCGAAGCTTGGGCGCATTCAGGGCCGGCGACATCGGGGTGATATACTTGTCGAATAATTCCTCTGCCTCGGTCATCAGGCTGCCCAACGACTCACAGTTGCCTTCGGCCAAAAAGCGAATAGCCCGGTTGACGATATCATGGTTCCATTCGCCCAAGGCCTTGTGCAGATTCTCCTCGGCTTCGTTGGAAGCGAAGGGGTAGGCCTTGTTCAGGTCCGACAGAATCCTGATGGTGTCCTTCGAAGCACACAGGTCAGCAAAGACCCAGTACAGCTGTTTTTTGACGTTGAGCGCGGTAACCTCAATCTCGTCGCCGTCGAAAGTCATCAGGTTGGGCTTCACACCGAAGGCACAAGCCTGGTCCAGACGTCCGCAACGACTGGAGGTACGCAGCTCGCCCAGATAGGCAATGTTCATCTCACCCAGCGTGTTCAGGTTCAGATTATATAATAAATTGAACGCGCGCGCAACAAGCACACAGATGGCTGCCGACGAGGACAGACCGCTCTTCATGGGCAGGGTCATGGAGGTAATGCGGATGCGGACGCCACCCACCTTGTACCACTCCAACATATAGGACGCCACACCAGCACAGTAGCAGAAGAAGGACCCCGACTTGGCTACGCGCTTCAAGTCGGCTTCATTCATGCGACACGAGAAGTCGCGCCACACATCGTCTATCTGGGCAGCATCGCTATGCATCTCGAAGATGGTAGACTTCTCCACCTCGGCATAAATACCCTGTTCAATACCAGTCACGATGGAAGCACCAGGCAGCACGTCGGCATTCATCGTGCGGTAGTGGCCGGCCCAGTCGGTGTGTTCTCCAAACAGGCACAAACGGCCCGGAACGAAAAGTTTAAGCATGTTTTGTTTCTTTTCTTTTTAGGTTATAAATATGCACAAAGGTAATACATTTTCATGAAAAAACGCAATTTCTGCTAAAAATATTTGGTAGAATTGATATTTTTATATACTTTTGCAGCCGAAATAATAACAAAAGTTAATAACGAAACTAAAAAGCAAACTGCCTATCGACGAGAACTCTACTTCATAAAAGCAACAAGAACTATGAAGAAATATGATGGCTTGACCGACGAAATGTTGGCCTTGCGTTATGTAGAAGGAGACAATAGAGCGTTTGATGAGTTATTAACTCGTAATCAGCAGAAGCTCTACAATTACATTCTGTTCGTGGTCCGCGACCCTGAACTAGCCAACGATGTGTTTCAGGACACCTTCGTCAAGGTCATTGTCAAACTGCAAGAGGGCAAATACACCGACTCCGGCAAGTTCTCGTTCTGGCTGACGCGCATCGCGCACAACGTCATCATGGACACCTATCGTCAGCAGAAGGGTGAGCACATTGTGGAACCGACCGAAGACAACGACCTCAGCAAGCTGAAGGGCGAAGGACTGATGGACATCAACCGCGAGAACGAATATGTCAACGCGCAGATTATGACCGACGTGCGCCACATCATGGACACGCTGCCTGCCGCCCAGCGCGAGGTAGTCTACATGCGCTTCTATCAAGACCTGTCGTTCAAGGAAATAGCAGAAGCTACGGGGGTCAGTATCAACACATCATTGGGACGCATGCGCTATGCACTGATCAACATGCGTCGCATGGCCAAGCAGCACAGAATACAACTCAACTTAGAGCTTTAAAGAGCCCTCAGCTGACGGATGGTATCTTCTGGTGTAGCACTCTTGAATACATAGCTACCACTGACCAGCACGTCCACTCCTGCCTCCACCAGTCGGGGGGCCGTCTCACCCTGTACGCCTCCGTCCACCTCTATCAATGCCCGCGAACCGCTGTCGTTGATGAGCCGGCGCAGGCGCTTCACCTTCTGAATAGTATTCTCAATGAATTTCTGTCCGCCAAATCCCGGGTTGACACTCATCAGCAGCACCATGTCTACATCGCCGATGATGTCTTCCAACAGCGATACGGGCGACGAGGGATTCAGCGTCACGCCCGCCTTCATGCCGGCATCGTGAATCTCCTGCACCGTACGATGCAGATGGGTACAGGCCTCCACGTGAACATTCATCATCATGGCACCCAAGCGGGCGGTCTGGCTGATGTACAGTTCTGGATGCACTATCATGTAGTGGACATCCAGAGGTTTGGTGCACTTCCTTGCGACGGCTTCCAGCACCGGGAAGCCAAACGAGATGTTAGGAACGAATACGCCGTCCATCACATCCAGATGAAGCCAGTCTGCCTCACTGCGGTTTATCATGTCGAGTTCGCTGTCCAGATGCAGGAAATCAGCAGCGAGCAGCGACGGGGATACCATTGTAGCCATTCGTCAGATTTTTCTTTGTATTACACATTCGAGCAAACTGTTTCAAAAACAGGATGGTCGACGGATTGGGCTGATAATCTTCGTGAGTAAAATTCTGCATAGGCAAATCAAATTTAAGTTACTACTATTGAAACGTATCGGATTGCCTATTTATTATCTCAGCAGCAAAATTTATTTTACGCCGTAGGATTCCAAGTCCTTCATGCCGTTCAGGAAGTCACGTGCTGACATCCGCTTCTTGCCTGCCAGTTGCAATTCCAGCAATTCCAGTTGTTCGTCGGCAGCCGAAATGCAGAGCGTCTTGCCATCGGTGGCTATGGTGCCGCTACCCTGTCCTTTCCTGCCCGTCTTGCGGGTCTTATAGATTTTCAGTGCCGTCTCCTTGCCGTCAGGTGCCACCAGTGTGGTCCAGGCACCGGGCACCGGACTCAGGCCCCGCACAAAGTCGTACACCTGCTTGGCAGTCTTCGTCCAGCCAATCCGGCAGGTTTCCTTGAATATTTTGGGAGCGGCCTTCAATTCCCCTGCAACCTCTTGCGCCATCGTCTCCGGATGGCCGTCAGCAGCCATGATGGCCTCCAGGGTTTCCAGACAAATCTGTGCGCCCAGGTGCATCAGTCCGTCGTAGACATACTCCACATCTGCCTCGTCGGGAATGGCAAAAGGCTTCTTCATAATGATGCGGCCAGTATCTATGTCGTGGTCTAGGAAGAAGGTGGTCACTCCGGTCTCCGTCTCGCCATTGATGACGGCCCAGTTAATGGGGGCAGCTCCACGATACTGCGGCAACAGGGCGGCGTGAACGTTAAACGTACCATATTCAGGCATAGCCCACACTACCTCCGGCAACATCCGGAAAGCCACCACCACCTGCAGGTTGGCATCATAACGGCGCAGCTGCTCCACGAAGGCAGGGTCCTTCATCTTCTCGGGTTGCAGCACAGGCAGTCCCTGCTGCAGAGCATACTGCTTCACTTGCGAGGGCTGCAGCACAGAACCGTGTCTGCCTACCGGTTTGTCGGGTTGCGTCACCACTGCCACCACGTTATACTGATTCTCTACCAGCGCCTTCAGGGTCTCCACAGCAAACTCCGGTGTACCCATAAACACTATTCTCAAATCTTCTTTCTTCATACTTTTCTCATTAGGAGAGGCAAAGGTACGAAAAGTTGAGGGCATAACAAAAAGAATTGGTTCTTTTTTTCAGGTAATGATTTCAGTCCTGACTGAAGTCGTGGACCATTTTGCGGTACATGTCGTACATCCGCTTGCGTGAGATGTAGCCTTTCAGGTGGTGGTCGCCATCAAGCACGGGCAGCCAGTCGGCCTGGGTGCGCTCGAAGGTGCGCATCACCTGAGTCATGGGTGTCTGGTCGCTCAGCACAGCGGCTGGTTCGCTCATCAGCTGGCTGGCCGTGAAATGATGGTAGAGTTCCGTACGGAACACGACATGTCTGATTTTCAGAATGTTGATTTCGCCCAGCAGTGCGCCGGCAGCATCGGTGACGGGCAGCACGCTCTTTCGCGAACGGCTAATCTGATGGACCATCTGCCCCAATTCCATGTCGGGATCTACGGACTGGTAGTCACGATCGATGACGGAGTCAAGACTCATCAGCGTCAGCACGGCATGGTCGGTATGGTGGGTCACCAGACGGCCCTGCCGGGCCAGACGCATACCGTAGATGGAGTGAGGCTCGAAGATGTTAATGGTGAGGTAGGCCGAAACGGACACTATCATGAGGGGCATAAAGAGATTGTAGCCACTGGTGATTTCGGCTATCAGAAAGATACCCGTCAGCGGGGCGTGCATCACCCCCGACATCACACCAGCCATACCCAGGAGGGCGAAGTTCTTCTCCGGGACATAGACACCCAGCTGATGGATGTTCCACAGGCGCGAGAAGAGGAAGCCCGTGAAGCAGCCAATGAACAGTGAGGGGGCAAAGGTTCCGCCGCAGCCTCCGCCTCCATTGGTTGCCGAGGTGGCAAAGACCTTTGTGAGCAACACCAGTCCTATATACAATATCAGGTATTCGGAATGGCCATAGAACAGCGATCCGTCGAGCAGCTGGTCCCAGTCTGCCTCGGTACGGCCATTGAGTAGTAGGTTGATAGCATGATAGCCCTCGCCATAGAGCGACGGGAAGAGGAAGATGAGAGTGCTCAGGACAGCTCCGCCGATAAGCAACTTCACGTAGGGTTTGTCCTTGAAGCGGGCAAACAGGTCTTCACAGGCATTCATGGTACGGATGAAGTAGAGCGACACCAGTCCGCAGGTGATACCCAGCAGGATGCTGGCCGGCACGCGTTGCACCGTCCAGTCGCTGTCGAGATGGAACGAGAACAGCACGGCATTGCCTGAGAAGATATAGGTGAAACAGGTGGCCGTGACACAGCTGACCAGAATGGGCAACAGCGACGCCATCGTCAGGTCGATCATGAGCACTTCCAACGTGAACACCAGTCCGGCTATCGGAGCCTTGAAGATGCCGGCAATGGCCCCGGCGGCACCACAGCCCACGAGTGTCATCAGCGTCTTGTTGTCAAGACGGAGCATCTGCCCGATGTTGGAGCCTATGGCCGACCCCGTCAGCACGATAGGTGCCTCGGCACCCACCGAACCTCCAAAGCCGATGGTGATAGCCGACGCAATGACGCTGGACCACACGTTATGGGGCTTCAGCCGCGAACGGTTGGAAGATATGGCATAGAGAATGCGGGTGATGCCGTGGGATATGTTGTCCTTGACAACATAACGCACAAACAGGCTGGTGAGATAGATGCCGATGACGGGATAGACCAGATAGAGCCAGTTGTAGGAGTCGGCAGCGAAATGGCCCGTCAGCAGGGCCACAATCTGATTGATGAGGCCATGCAGGGCGAAGGCCGCCACAGCCGAGAAGAAGCCCACCAACAATGCCAAGATGATGAGGAACATCTTGTCGCTGACATGTTCTACACGCCACTCATGCAACTGTTGCAACCACTTCTCCATCTTACTTCTTACCTCTTACTTCCTACCTCTTACTTCTTACCACTTACTTCCTACCTCTTACCTCTTACCTCCTGACGATGGTCACTTCGCCATCCTCCCTCAGTCGGATGATGCTGGAGGGCTGATGGGGCTTATGCTCCTGGCGACGCGACTGGCAGACATAGTCGACGGCTTCCAGCAGTTCCGGGGCAATGTCGGCATAATTCTGCGCAGCAGGTTGACCGCTGATATTGGCAGAGGTGCTGACCAGTGCCTTCTGGAACCGGTAGCATAGCTCTTTAGAAAAGGCCTCGTTAGTGATGCGCAGGGCAATGCTGCCATCCTCAGCTATCAAGTTTGGGGCCAGATTGACTGCACCGTCGAGAATGATGGTAGTAGGTTTGGAGTCGCTGTCCTTCATACTGTCTATCAGCTGCCAGGCCACATCAGGCACCCTCCTGACGTAGCGCTGCAGGCGGGCATCGCTGTCGACCAGGCAGATGAGTGCCTTCGAGTCGTCGCGCTGTTTGATTTGATATACCCTTGCGACGGCCTCGGCATTGGTGGCATCGCAGCCGATGCCCCACACGGTGTCGGTAGGGTAAAGGATGACGCCGCCACGACGCAGCACCTCCACGGCATTCTTGATATCTTGTTCTCTTGTCATAATCAGTCTGTAAAGTCCTTTATTTTCATTACTCCCAGCAGGAAATGTCGGTGGCTATCTCCGGCAGCTGGCTGCGGTGGAATACGGGGTCCTTGATGCCGGAGCGTTTCTGGCTGCGATAGTCGTCAAGCAGTCGGAATACGTATTTGCCTAACAGCACGATGGCAGTCAGGTTGCAGATGGTCAACAGGGCCATGCAGAAGTCTATCATGCTCCACACCGCGTCGAGCGACAGCAGTGCACCAAGCATCACCATGACGCCGCCGGAGAGGAGGCGGTAGACTGTCATGGCAGTACGGCTGCCGGTCATAAACCGCACGTTGGCCTCGCCATAATAGTAATTTCCGATGATGCTGGAATAGGCGAAGAGGAGGATGGCGACGGCAACAAACGTGGTGCCCCACGCCCCAACCTCGCTCTGCAGCGCCTGCTGGGTGAGGGTGATGCCATTCAGCTCGGGCACTTGGTAGAGTCCGCTGACGAGGATGATGAAGGCCGTGCAGGAACATACCACCAAGGTGTCGGTGAACACGCCGAGGGCCTGGATGAGTCCCTGCTTTACGGGATGGCTGACGGCAGCCGTGGCGGCGGCATGGGGTGCGCTGCCCTCGCCGGCCTCGTTGCTGAAAAGACCTCGCTTCACGCCGTTCATGATGGCTGCTCCGACGGTACCGCCGACGGCCTGGTGGATGCCAAAGGCACTCTCGACGATGACGCGTAGCACATGGGGCAGGTGCTGGATGTTCATGGCGACGACAACGATGGCAAGCAGCAGATAGCCCGCTGCCATGACGGGTACGAGAACCGAACTGACACGGGCGATGCGCTGTATGCCACCGAATACGATGACCAGCGTCATCCCTGCCAGGATGGCCCCTAATGCCGTGGGGCTCCACCCGAAGGCTGTCTGCATGGCTCCGCAGATGGTGTTGGCCTGCACGGAGTTGTTCGACAGTCCGAAAGTGACGGTGATGAGCACGGCGAAGAGTACTGCCATCCAGCGACAGTGCAGTCCGCGGAGGATATAGTAGGCAGGACCACCGACAAACGACTCGCTATGGTGCTGCTTGTACAGCTGGCCCAGCGTGGACTCGACGAATGCCGTGGCGGCTCCCACTAAGGCCATGACCCACATCCAGAACACGGCTCCCGGACCGCCCACGGCAATGGCGGTGGCTACTCCGGCAAGATTGCCGGTGCCGATGCGGGAGGCCAGCGACACGACAAAGGCCTGAAACGACGAAATGTGCCGCTCGTGGCCTTGCGGGCGTGTCGACGAGTCGACGAGCAACCGCAGCATTTCAGGCATCATACGGAACTGTACGAAATGCGTGCGCCACGTAAACCACAGCCCGCAGCCTACGAGGGCTGCTATCAGGCAGTAGCCCCATACAAGGTCGTTTATCGTATTCAATAGGTCTAACATCGCCACCTCTTGTCTTCCTCAATGTTCAATCTTCAATGTTCAATCCTCAAAACTCGCTCGTGAAGTGGAACTTGATGTGTTTGAAGTCCTCCTGCGCCATCGAAAGCACATAGCCCGAGTCGGCCAGAAAGACATCACGGCCTTCCTTGTCCTTCGCCATATACTGGTACTTGCGCTTCTTGAAGTTCTCCAGCTCTGCCGCGTCGTCACTCTCTATCCAGCAGGCTTTATAGAGGTGGACGGGTTCCCAGCGGCACTTGGCATTATATTCGTTCTCCAAGCGATACTGGATGACCTCGAACTGCAGTTGGCCGACGGTGCCGATAATCTTGCGGCCATTGAACTGGTTGACAAACAACTGGGCCACACCTTCGTCCATCAGCTGGTCGATACCCTTCTGAAGCTGTTTCGACTTCATAGGGTCATCATTCTCAATATACTTAAAGAGCTCGGGCGAGAAGGAGGGCAATCCACGGAAATGGAGCTGTTCGCCCTCAGTCAACGTGTCGCCAATCTTGAAGATGCCATTATCCGGCAAGCCCACGATGTCGCCAGGCCAGGCCTCATCAATGGTTGACTTGCGCTGGGCCATAAACTGGGTGGGCGAGGAGAAACGCAACGTCTTGCCCTGACGCACATGCAGATAGGGCTGGTTGCGCTGAAACTTACCGCTGCACACCTTACAGAAGGCGATGCACGAACGGTGGTTAGGGTCGATATTGGCGGTAATTTTGAAGATGAAACCGGTGAATTTCGGCTCATCGGGCTGCACCTCGCGTTCCTCGGCCTTGGTGGGCTTGGGGCTGGGAGCTATCTCGACGAAGCAGTTCAGCAGCTCCTGTACTCCGAAATTGTTCAGCGCCGAGCCGAAGAACACAGGAGCCACCTCGGCAGAGCGGTAGGTGTCTACCTCAAAGTCGGGATAGACGCCACTGACCAGTTCCAGGTCTTCACGCAGTTTCTCGGCATCCTGTTCCCCTACCCTCTTGTCCAGTTCCTCGCTGTCAATATCCACTTCCACCTTCTCCGTCACCCGCTGTTTGTCGGGAGTGAAGAGGTCGAGCTTGTTTTCGTAGATGTTATAGACGCCCTTGAACTTGGCACCCTGGTTAATGGGCCACGAGAGAGGGCGCACCTTGATTTCCAGCTCCTTCTCCAGTTCGTCCAGCAGGTCGAAGGGGTCGCGGCCCTCGCGGTCCATCTTGTTGATGAAGATGATGACGGGGGTATTGCGCATGCGGCAGACGTTCATGAGTTTGCGCGTCTGCGTCTCCACACCCTTGGCACCATCTACCACGATGATGGCAGAGTCGACGGCCGTCAGCGTGCGGTAGGTGTCTTCGGCAAAGTCCTGGTGGCCCGGGGTATCCAGAATGTTCACCTTATACTCCACGTCTGAACCGTCGGGGGTATAGTCGAACTCCATCACCGAGGTTGACACCGAGATGCCGCGCTGCTTCTCAATGTCCATCCAGTCGCTGGTAGCGGTTTTCTTGATCTTATTGTTCTTCACTGCTCCTGCCACCTGAATCTGACCGCCAAACAGCAGGAATTTCTCTGTCAGCGTGGTCTTACCGGCATCAGGGTGCGAAATAATGGCGAAGGTTCTTCTTCTTTCTATCTCTTGATTCATCAATACTTCAATATTTCAATCTTTCAACTTTTCAATACATGCTGCCAGCGACTCCTCCCAGTAGGGCACCTCGACGCCGTAGGTCTGTTTGATTTTTGTCTTGTCAAGCACGGCATAGTGCGGACGGTTGGCCGGAGTGGGATATTCTGACGTATGAAGCGGACGGACATGGCAGGTGGTGATGCCTGCTATGCGATGGATGGCTTTGGCAAAGTCGTACCACGAAGTGACACCCTCGTTGGAAAAATGAAAGACACCGGGCACGATGCCTTTCTCGATAGCCGTCATGATGACGCGGGCCAAATCGCGGGCGTAGGTGGGTGTGCCAATCTGGTCGAAGATGACACCCAGTTCCGGTTTCTCCTGCCCCAGGCGGATCATGGTCTTCACGAAATTATTGCCAAAGGTCGAGTAGAGCCATGCCGTACGGATTATCATGGAGCGGCGGCAAAACTTGCTGACTCCCAGCTCGCCAGCCAGTTTGGTAGAGCCGTAGACGCTGTCGGGCGACGGTGTGTCGGTCTCTACGTAGGGGGTATGCTTGGTGCCATTGAACACGTAATCGGTAGAGATCTGGATGAGCCAGCCACCGCGTTTTTCAACAGCAGCAGCCAGATAGGCTGGGGCCACGGTGTTGAGCGTAGTGCAGAGCTCCTTGTTCTCTTCAGCCCTGTCTACAGCTGTGTAAGCCGCACAGTTAACAATGCCGTCTATTTGGTATTCTGCCACAAACTGCTCAACGGCCAGCTGGTTGCTGATGTCCAACTGGTCGACATCGGTATTAAACCACTCATGCTGGGGATAGTCCGTCTCCAGCAGTCGCATCTCATTTCCTAACTGGCCTTCGCAGCCTGTAAGCAATATTTTCATAAGCTATTCAAAATTCAAGTGGTTCTTGTTTATCTTTCAAATAATAGTCGTTAAGCATGCCTATGAGCGTGGAAATCTCCTTCACGGCATGTTGGGTATTCGTCGTCACTTCCTTCTTCTGCAGACGCAGCATCATCACGCCATAGAGCGAATTGAAGCAGGTCTCTATCTCATGCTCTTCCTTGTTGGCACCGCGATTGCGCAATTCCACGATGTAGGGCAGCACCTTATAGTATTCCGCATTGTAGAAAGGATATTTAGGCGATGCCAGCAACTGTCCGTGCAACTCTTCCAGAGTCTGGAGGGTTACCTTGTTGATTTGCAAATGCCCCCGTTGGCGACATCCCTCAGAATTCATCATGCGGATCAAGTTGCCAAACCAGTCGGCCTCTTCTTCCTTCTGTTCATCAGTATAGTCGAAACGGTCAATATACTCCCTGCGAATGCGGCTCAGCGAGCAGTCGAACGCCCTGATGGTATCTTCCACCTGCCACATGTAGAGCAGATACTCGGCAATATTGGTCTTACGTAGTTCCTGTGCTATAAACATAAATCTAGAAAAAACGGAAAAGATTGGTGACGGTGCCAAACAGCGACACCACAGAGAAAATGATGACCACCATTCCTATGACCTGGTTGATGATGCGAATGCCTGCATCGTCGAAGATGACCCGCACCTTGTCGACGAGCCACGACAGTCCATACCACCACAACATGGCTCCACCCACGATGCTGGCAAAGCCGACGAACATCTCAAAGGGACGGTCAGGAATGACGAAGGCAAACTGGGCGAAAAGTGCCATGAAAAGGAAAATGATGAGCGGATTGGAGAAGGTGACGAGGAATGCCGTCCAAGTATTGTACCATAGCGAGCCCTTCTGCTGGCCCGACTGGTGCATGTTGCGGGTCGGATCGGTACGCCAGGTGTAGACACCGAAGGCCAACAGCAATACACTGCCCGCAATCTGAAGATAGAACTTGTTCTGCTCGTTGTTGACGAAGTCCATCACAAAAGCCATACCGAAACCCGTGATACAGGCATAGATAATGTCGCTGATGGCAGCACCTACGCCCGTCACAAGTCCATACCAGCGACCCTTGTTGAGCGTGCGCTGAACGCAAAGCACACCAACAGGGCCCATCGGTGCCGAGGCTATCATCCCGATAAGCATACCCTTGAACACCAAGTCTACTATATTTATATGTATAGGAAACGGCATATCGGGTGCAAAGGTACAAAATAATTCAGTAATTTCTTGCAGTTTCAGAATATTTTTGTACCTTTGTGGGCAGAAAACAAGAAATATTCACAACTTAAGACATATTTAATCAGTATGAACGAACAGCAAAGCATCAAGCCCTACGTCATCGGCTTGGACTTAGGAGGTACGAACTCCGTATTCGGCATCGTTGATGCACGTGGTGAAATCAAGGCTACTACAGCCATTAAGACAGGAGGATTCACCAGCGCTGACGACTATGTGAAAGCATCGGTAGAGGCACTGGAACCCATCATCGAACAGGTGGGCGGCATTGAGAAGATCAAGGCCATGGGTATTGGAGCCCCCAACGGCAACTATTACAATGGCACCATTGAGTATGCCCCCAATCTGCCCTGGGCTCACGACGGCATCGTACCATTGGCCAAGATGTTCAGCGACCGTCTGAACGGCATCCCCGTAGCTCTGACTAACGACGCCAATGCTGCTGCCTTGGGCGAGATGGTCTATGGTGTGGCTCGCGGTATGAAGAACTTTATTGTCATCACCCTGGGAACGGGTGTTGGCTCTGGCATCGTAGTCAATGGTCAGCTGCTCTACGGACACGACGGCTTTGCAGGCGAATTGGGCCACGTCACCATGGTACGCGGTGCCGAAGGTCGCAGTTGCGGCTGTGGCCGTACGGGCTGCCTGGAGGCCTACTGCTCGGCTACGGGTGTAGCCCGCACGGCTCGCGAGCTGCTCTCCACCACCACACGTCCCTCCGTGCTGCGCGAGATGAACCCCGAGGACATCACCTCACTGGACGTCTCCATCGCTGCCGGCAAGGGCGACGAACTGGCTCAGGAAATCTACGAGTTCACTGGCAAGATGCTGGGTGAGGCTTGTGCCGATTTCGCTGCTTTCTCGTCACCCGAGGCTTTCATCTTCTTTGGAGGCATGGTGAAGGCTGGCGACCTGATTATGGAACCCATCAAGAAGGCATACAACAACCATGTGATGAAGATTTTCAAAGACAAGGCCCAGTTCCTGGTCAGCGGTCTCGACGGTGCTTCTGCTGCTGTGCTGGGTGCTTCAGCCATCGGATGGGAAATATGAGCCGGAAAGCTATATGCCGTAAAGTTATTTCGCATCCTTACTTCATTCCCATCTCTCCCCTCTCTCTCTTTCGCTCTGGCCTACGCGTTTTTTCGTTCAGGCCAGAGCGAAAAATCTCTCTGGCCTGAACGAAAAAATAACTAAGTCCATGATTCGGTCATTTTTAGCACTGTCCCTTTTCTTAATTATTCTTAATTAGAGAAAATTCCCGATTTACCGTACTTCTTTTTGCGATTTTCTTCATACCTTTGCAGGCGTTAAGGTGCGCATAACAGCGCTTAAAAGGGAATGTGAGTGAAAATCTCCTACTGTCCCGCAGCTGTGAGTTCCTTTATACACTGCTGACGACAAGCCCACTGTCAAAGAATGACGGGAAGGGGTCAGCAGTTGGAACGAAGTCAGAAGACCTGCCTCGACGTAAAGAACATGCAGAACACTCTCGATGTAAGGGTGGAACGCGAACCGATTTTGACATAGTGGGAATGTAAACTCTTTTATAATGGCTCATGACGAGAGTCCATCAACATACGTGTATTATTATATAAGTTTATTTTGAGGAGGATGCCTGGCCGCGAGGTCAGGCATTCTTCTTTCCCCGCATACCACAAAAAAGAGGTTGGTGCAGGACGCTACCAACCTCGAAAATGAATGATAAGCTGATGAAATGCGGCAAATGCCGCGGAGCGGGAAATGCTTATCGGGGGCAAATTTAGGCATTTCCCACATAAAAAGCAAATTTTTTTCTCACTTTTTTTATTTTTTCTGTCAAAATGGGCCGCAAAGCACCATTACTCAGTCGGGACCGCTACAGGTTTCCGATAGCCCATACCCGTCACATGACAGATGAGCCGGCCTTCCTGATTAGTGACCCTGACCTCCATGCTGGGAATCTTATGATGGTCACAGACGCAAACAGCTTCAGCCCTCAGACGGTCACCCTCGTGAGCGGAGGATACGAACATGATGTTATTGGAGATTCCGAAGGTGAGCTGGCCTCCATGATTCATGAGGGCAGCTATGGCTAAGTCGGCCAACGTAAACAGCGCCCCACCCTGACAGACGTTGCCACCGTTCAAGTGGGAATTGGTAACCGTCATCTCTGCGACGGCATGATGCTCATCAACTTCGGTAATCCGGCAACCGTTGTTAGCTGCAAAGCGGTCGGTCTTGTTAAGTAATTCCTGTATATTCATACGTTTTCGTGTTAATTCGTCGGCAAAATTACACTATTTTCATCAATTAGCATAAAAAAACGACAGAAAAGTTTGCAAGTTATCAGAAATATACCTACTTTTGCCGACGTAATTGAAAACAAACTAGACTAAGAAAGCAATGAAAGCAATGTTCAACATCTGGTGGTGGCGTAACTCGAGATTGTAAAAGTCGCGGGGTACGAGGCCATAACATGTTGTCATGGAGAATAAGAGGCTCGTCGGTAACGCGGCGGGCCCTTTTTCTTTGGAGTTTGACTGATCAACATAAAAACGATTATATATATGAATTATCAAGTAGACGAGAACGGATTTTACGGAGAGTTTGGCGGAGCGTATGTGCCAGAGATTCTCTATGCTACGGTGAGGAACCTGCAGGAACAGTATCTGGGGATTATCGAGACAGAGGAGTTTAAGCATGAATATCACGCACTGCTGAAAGACTACGTAGGTCGGCCCAGTCCACTCTATTTCGCCTCAAGGATGAGCGAGAAGTATGGCTGCCGGCTGTATCTGAAGCGCGAAGACCTGAACCACACCGGTGCACACAAAATCAACAACACCATCGGCCAGATTCTGTTGGCGAAGAAGATGGGCAAGACACGCATCATTGCCGAGACGGGTGCCGGTCAGCATGGTGTGGCCACGGCGACGGTATGTGCCCTGATGGGCATGCAGTGCGAGGTATTCATGGGAGCCACCGATGTGGAGCGCCAGCACACCAACGTGGAACGCATGAAGATGCTGGGAGCCGAGGTGCACCCTGTCCGTACGGGCAATATGACCCTGAGCGATGCCTGTTCGGAGGCTATCCGCGACTGGTGCTGTCATCCGGCTGAAACTTTCTACATCGTTGGCTCAACAATGGGGCCCCACCCCTACCCCGACCTGGTAGCCCGGATGCAGAGCGTTATTTCCGAAGAAATCAAGTGGCAATTGCAGGAGAAGACCGGTCGCGACTACCCCGACTATCTCGTGGCCTGTATTGGCGGCGGTTCAAACGCTGCTGGCACCATCTATCACTATATGGACGATGAGCGTGTGCGGATTGTACTGGCCGAGGCTGGCGGTCATGGCTGGAACACCAACTACACGGCAGCCACCATCCATCGCGGCACTGTGGGCATTCTGCACGGTGCAAAGATGCTGGTGATGCAGGATGACGACGGTCAGATTCAGGAGGCGTTCACCATCAGTGCCGGTCTGGACTACCCCGGTGTGGGTCCCATGCACTGCAACATGGCGAAGCAAGGCCGTACTGAGGTGCTGAGCATCAACGACGACGAAGCCATCCGTGGTGGCTACGAACTGACACGCTTAGAAGGCATCATTCCGGCCATAGAGAGTGCTCATGCCATAGCCGCGCTAAGCAAGAAGAAGTTTAAGCAAGACGATGTCGTAGTGCTGACAGTCAGCGGACGCGGCGACAAGGATGTTGAAACATATCTGAAAAACAAAAACTTAGCAGGAGAATATGGAAACTTTTAATTACACCACCCAGAGCCGCACGATTCTGGCCGACCTCTACACACCGGTAGGCATCTACATGCGACTGCGCGACCTCTATCCGCAATCAGCCCTGATGGAGAGCAGCGACTATCACGACCAGAGCAATTCGCGGTCGTTCATCGGCATCAATCCCATGGCCTCGATAGCCATCGGACACGGCAAAGCCACCATCACTTTTCCCGACGGGACGAGCGAGAGCCACGTCATCGGCCCCTACTTTGATACGGCAGATGCCATTCATGCACTGACAGACCGCATCTGTGTTGCTGGAGAGGATAGCGACGCTGTCGGACTGTTCGGATACACGTCGTTCAATGCCGTACGCTATTTTGAGAACATCGCCGTGAAAGACGAGACGTTGCCGGAAAATGACGCCCCTGACATGCTGTATATATTATATAAGGTGGTGATCGTTTTCGACCATCACAACAACATGCTGCGAGTGGTGACACTGAGTGGCACCGATGGCACCGATGGCATCGACGCTGTGATGAAGGCAATGAACCGCTCCAGTGTCCGCGAATATGGTTTCCGGTCAGTGGGTGACGTATCTTCGACGCTGACCGACGATGAGCACCGTGAAAACATCCGGCGGGGCATCCGCCACTGTCTGCGCGGCGACGTGTTCCAGATAGTGCTCAGCCGCCGTTTCATCCAGCGTTACGAAGGCGACGATTTCAAGCTCTACCGAGCCTTGCGCAGCATCAACCCGTCGCCCTACCTGTTCTATTTTGACTTCGGCGGTTTCCGCATCTTCGGTTCATCGCCCGAGACCCACTGTCGCATCGAATCCAGTGTTCCCGGCAGTGCTCCATCTGGACAAAAGTCCTTCCGCGTGTACATTGACCCCATCGCCGGCACGACGCGCCGCACGGGTGATGCCGATGCAGACCGGCAAGGGGCAGAATTCCTGCGCAACGACCCGAAGGAGAACGCCGAACATGTGATGCTGGTGGATTTGGCCCGCAACGACCTGTCGCGCAACTGCCACAACGTGCATGTGGACTACTACAAAGACATCCAGTATTATTCCCACGTCATCCATCTGGTTTCGAGAGTAAGCGGCGAAATGGATGCCGACAAAGACCCCATCCGCACCTTCATCGACACCTTCCCCGCCGGCACGCTTTCTGGGGCACCAAAGGTACGCGCCATGCAGCTCATATCGGAATATGAGCCCCATAATCGCGGTGCATACGGTGGCTGCATCGGCATCATCGGCCTGGACGGTTCGCTGAATCAGGCCATCACCATCCGTACCTTCGTCGCACGCAATGGCGAGCTATGGTTCCAAGCCGGCGGTGGCATCGTGGCCAAGAGTAATGTGGAGTATGAATTGCAGGAAGTGAACAACAAGCTCGGTGCACTGCGCCGGGCCATCGAAAAAGCAGAGAAGTTATGAAAATAGTCATCATCGATAATTACGACTCTTTTACGTATAACCTGAGTCATCTGGTCAAGGAACTGGGAACCGAGGTCGCCGTGGTGCGCAACGACCAGTTCCGGCTTGAAGACCTCGAGCAGTATAGCAAGATTATCCTGTCGCCCGGTCCGGGCATCCCGACGGAAGCGGGACTGCTGTGCGACGTCATCCGCCGTTATGCCGGCAGCAAGCCCATCCTGGGAGTCTGTCTGGGCCACCAGGCCATCGGCGAAGTGTTTGGTGGACGGTTAGAGAACCTCAGCGACGTTTTCCACGGTGTGGCGACGCCCTGTCACATCATTGCCGACGACCCCATCTTCAGCGGCATCGACCGCGACATCACCGTGGGCCGCTACCACTCATGGGTAGTCTCGCAAGAGGGGCTGCCCGACTGTCTGGAAGTGACTGCCGTAAGTCCTGAGGGTCAAATCATGGCCCTCCGGCACCGCGAGATGAATATCCGGGGCATCCAGTTCCACCCCGAAAGTGTGCTGACACCCGACGGACGGAAGATGCTGCAAAACTGGTTGTTCCAATAGAGTTTGCCGAACGTTGTCAAGGCATGAACAGAATCCATCAAAACAAAAACTAATATGGCACAGACAATGAAAGACATTCTGAACAGAATGCTGAACCACGAGGAGCTCACTCGTGAAGAGATGAAAGAGATACTGATTGGAATCACGCAGAGCGAGTTTCCCAACGAACAAATTACCGCTCTGTTGACCGCCCTCCAGATGCGCGGCGTGACGGTTGACGAACTATTAGGCTTTCGCGACGGCATCCTGGAGACCGGTGTTCCCGCACTTCTCGACTGCGACCGCTACATCGATGTCGTCGGAACTGGCGGTGACCGCAAAAACACGTTCAACATCTCCACCACATCGTGCTTTGTCATAGCTGGTGCCGGCTACAAGGTCGCCAAGCATGGCAACTATGCCGCCACCAGCGTCAGTGGTGCATCGAACGTCATCGCCCAGCACGGCGTGAAGTTTACCGACGATGTCGCCCTGCTGAACCGCTGCCTTCACGAAGCCGGCATCGTCTATCTGCATGCCCAGCTCTTCGCCCGCGCCATGAAGTTTGTCGGCCCCATCAGGAAAGCCCTCCAGTTTCCCACCATTTTCAATCTGCTCGGACCGCTGGTCAACCCCAGCCAGCCCCAATGTCAGCTACTGGGCGTCGCCAATCTCGATCAGATGCGACTCTATCAGCAGGTTTACCAGAAGATTGGCATAGACTATGGCATTGTCAACAGCATCGACGGCTATGACGAAATATCACTGACAGGCGATTTCAAAGTGGCTACCAACCACTACGAGCGCATCTTCAGCCCCCATGACCTGGGCTTCGACATCGCCAAACCGGAAGAACTGGTGGGCGGTGCCACTGAAGAAGAAGCCAAGCAGATTTTCGACGCCGTACTCGAAAACCGCGCCCTGCCTGCCCAGAAGAACATCGTCCTGGCCAATGCCGCCTTTGGCATCCAAGTGCTTGAGGGTGGACAGAAGACCATTGAAGAGTGTATCCAGATAGCCCGCGAAAGCATCGACAGCGGCTCAGCCCTGCGCACGTTCCGCAAATTCGTTGAATTGAATTCGTGATGTTGTAATTTCGAAGCTTCGATGTGTCGATGCGTCGATGCTTCGATATTTCGAAAAAAACAAAAGACAATGCAAGACATCCTCCAAGAAATCGTAGCCCACAAGCGCAAAGAAGTGGAACAATTCAAGCTACAGCTCGCCGAGAGTGAAATCCATCGCCGCGTGGAAGCCATGCTTGACTTTTCCGTTCCGTCCATGTCCAAGGCCCTCGCCGATTCCCCCACCGGCATCATTGCCGAGTTCAAGCGCCGCAGTCCCTCCAAGGGATGGATTAAGGAAACCGGTAGCCCTGAGGTCATCCCTCTGGCCTACCAGCAGGCCGGTGCCGCCTCCCTCAGCATCCTGACCGACCAGCAATACTTTGGCGGCAGCGACGAATACATCGCCATTGCCCGCCGCAGCGGTGTCCGACTCCCCGTGCTCTACAAGAACTTCGTCATCGACGAATACCAGCTCTTCCAAGCCCGTCTCTGCGGAGCCTCTGCCGTATTGCTCATTGCCGCCTGTCTGACGCCGAAGGAATGTTCGGCACTCCTTCATGCAGCCCATGTCCTCGGACTTGAAGTTCTGCTTGAGATGCACGCCGAAGAGGAATTGGAATATGCCTCGCTCGGCCCCGACCTCTGCGGTATCAACAACCGCCACCTCGGATCCTTCGTCACCGATGTCCGTACCTCCTACCGACTGGCAGCACTGCTGCCCAAGGATGCCGTCAAGGTCAGCGAAAGCGGCATCAGCGACCCCAAGACCGTCAGAGAACTCCGTACCATCGGCTTCCGTGGATTCCTGATAGGTGAAACCTTCATGAAGACCCCTGAGCCTGGACTTTCCCTCCAACAATTCATCAGCGAACTCAATGGTCAGTAACATCACTTCCAACCCAAGAATTGTCAAGGTCTGTGGTATGCGCGACCCCGACAACATCCGTGCGGTAGAAGCCCTGGGTATCGACTGGATGGGGTTCATCTTCTGGCCACGCAGCAGCCGCTATGTTGACACGCTCCCCGCTTATCTGCCCACGCAGTGTAAGCGTGTCGGGGTCTTCGTCGACTCACCAGTCGAGGATGTCGTCCGTCATATCGAAACCTACTGGCTCGACCTCATCCAGCTGCATGGTCACGAAACGCCGGAGTACCTCAGTCAACTGCGAGGGTGCAAAATCATCAAGGCACTGAGTATCAATAACCCGAACGATGTTGAACGATACAAGTACTACGAAGGTCTGGCAGACTATTTCCTGTTCGACACACGCTGTGCGACTGTTGGCGGAAGCGGCAGACAGTTCGACTGGTCACTGCTTTCAGCATATTGCGGTCAGACGCCATTCCTGCTGTCAGGCGGTATCGGTCCAGACGATGCGGAACAGGTCAGGACATTCCGTCACCCGCATTTGGCAGGCATCGACCTTAACTCGCGTTTCGAGTCGGCACCTGCCCATAAAGACATTCAGAAACTCAAACAATTCCTTCACGAAATATGAATAAGATAAACCAATTATTCTCCGAAAGAGGCGACCGCAAACTGCTGTCCCTCTACTTCTGTGCCGGCTGCCCCACCCTTGCCAGCACAACCGACGTCATTCTGACCCTGCAACGTCGTGGCATCGACTTCATCGAGGTCGGCATTCCCTTCAGCGACCCGCTGGCCGACGGCCCCGTCATCCAAACCGCCGCCACCCGTGCGCTCAAGAACGGCATGAGTGTCCAGCTGCTCTTTGACCAGTTGAAATCCATTCAGGCCGATGTCCATATTCCCATGATACTGATGGGCTACCTCAACCCCATCCTCCACTACGGCATCGAGCACTTCTGCCAGTCGTGTCAGGAGGCCGGTGTCTCAGGCATGATTATCCCCGACCTGCCATTCAAGGACTACCAGGAAGTGGTGAAGCCCATCGCCGACCGCTACGACCTGCGTGTCATCATGCTCATCACCCCCGAAACCTCAGAAGAGCGCATCCGCTTCATCGACCAGAACACCGACGGCTTCATCTACATGGTGTCCTCCGCAGCCATCACAGGTGCACAGAAGAGTTTCAGCGATGCCAAGCAGGAGTATTTCCGCCACATCGACCAGATGCAGTTGCGCAATCCGCGTATGATAGGCTTCGGCATCAGCAACAAGCAGACGCTGCAGGCTGCTCAGCAGAATTCTGCCGGAGCCATCATCGGTTCTAAGTTCGTGACCCTTCTTGACGAGTCAGGGGGCAATGCCGACACGGCCCTCGACCGGCTCTTCGATGCCTTGGCAAAATAATAAAATATGTAAAAGCGTGGGTTATCTCACGCTTTTTCATTATCTTTGCAGCCAAAACTACTAAAACAAGACGAAATGAAACGACTATTTCCGTTGCTGATGCTGTGCATCCTGGCACTCACGATGCAAGCCAAAGGCTGGGACGACCAGCAGTACAGACAGATTGAACAGAGCATCCGTATGCCTCAGTTTGCCAACAAGGTTTACGACATTACCAAGTACGGCGCCAAGCCCACCAACCCGGCAGCCAAGAACCAGAAGGCCATCCAGAAGGCCATCGACAAGTGTTCTGCCAAGGGTGGTGGCCGTGTGGTCATTCCTGCAGGACAGAAATTCCTGACCGCTGCCATCCAGCTGAAGTCAGGTGTCAACCTGGAAGTGCAGGAAGGTGCCGTGCTGGAGTTTGCTTTCCTGCCAGAGTTATACCCCATCGTACCCACCCGCTGGGAGGGACTGGACTGCTGGAATCTCTCGCCGCTCATCTATGCCTACCAAGCCAAGGACATTGCCATCACCGGTAAGGGTACCATCGACGGTGGCGGCTCCAACGAGACATGGTGGCCGTGGTGCGGCAGCAAGAAGTTTGGCATGAAGGAGGGAGGCATCGCACAGAACATGGGTGCCCGCGCCCGTCTGCTGAAGCAGGCCGAGGATGGCATTCCCATGGACGAGCGCCGTTTCGGTCCTACCGACGGCTTGCGCCCGCAGATGATCAATCTGAACCAGTGTGAGGGCATCCTCATCGAGGACGTCACCCTGCTGCGCTCTCCCTTCTGGGTCATCCATCCCCTGCTGTCGAAAGACATCACCGTACGTGGCGTCCACATCAACAATGACGGTCCCAACGGCGACGGCTGCGATCCCGAGTCGTGCGACCGCGTACTCATAGAGAACTGCTATTTCAACACCGGCGACGACTGCATCGCCATCAAGAGCGGGCGTAACAACGACGGTCGCGAGGGCGGTCAGGGCAAATTTGCCGGCCAGCCGTCGAAAAACATCATCATCCGCGGCTGTAAGATGCAGAACGGACACGGCGGTGTGGTCATCGGTTCTGAAATCAGCGGTGGTTGCCAGAACGTCTATGCCGAGAACTGCGAGATGGACTCTCCCTCGCTGGACCGTGTGCTACGCATCAAAACCAACTCTTGCCGTGGCGGCATCATCGAAAACATCAACATGCGCAACGTCACCGTGGGACAGTGCGGTGAAGCCGTACTCAAGCTCAACACCGACTATGAACCCCGCGAAGTGTGCTGCCGCGGTTTCTATCCCACCATCCGCAACGTCACGATGGAGAATGTCACCTGCAAGAAGTCAAAGTATGGTGTGATGATTGTGGGTTATCAGGATGCTGAGCACGCTAATACCATCAACAACATTACTGTCAAGAACTGCAAGTTCGACGGTGTCTACAACAAGCCCATTCATCAGGTCGGCCTGGCTCGCGACATTACCTACGACAACCTTTACATCAATGGTTCCCTCGTACTGCAAAATCCCCCCTACAAGCATTATTCCGAATGGCTGACATACTCTGAAATGAAGCGCGTTCCCGAGAGCTATATGCTCGACTTTGCCAAGAAGCCCAAGTGGAGCTATGTGATGGGCATCGAACTGGAAGGAATGCTCGACACCTATTTGCGCTATGGTGGCGAGGACATCCGTAAGTACTGCCAGATGTACACCGACAAGATGATTGACCAGCAAGGCAATATCACGGGCTACAACATCCTGGACTACAATCTCGACAACATCCGCACCGGCCACTTCGTCACCCGCATGTATCAGAAGTGGCCCGAGGCCAAGAACCTGCTGGCCATGAAGACCATGATGAAGCAGCTGCAGGACCAGCCACGCACCATTGCCGACAAAGTATTCTGGCACAAAGCCATCTATGCCTATCAGGTATGGCTCGACGGCATATTCATGGGTCTGCCCTACCGCTGTCTGACTGCTCCTATTACTGAAAAAGTAAAAGATTTAAAAGGTAAAAAGGCAAAAAAAGCCAAGACTGATCCTGTTATCGACATATACGACGATGCCGTCAACCAGCTGAAGATTACCTACGAGCGGACTTACGACCCCAAGACCGGTCTGAACCGCCATGCCTACGACGAAACGCGCAAGGCATTCTGGGCCGACAAGGAGACGGGACTCTCGCAGCACTGTTGGGGTCGTGCCCAGGGATGGTATTCGATGGCACTCATCGAAGTACTCGATGCTCTGCCTGACGACTATGCCCGCAAGCAGGAAGTAATCGACCTACTGAAAAAAGACCTGGACGCCATCATCAAGTGGCAAGACAAGAAGTCGGGCGTATGGTATCAGGTTATGGATGCTCCCGCCCGTGACGGCAACTATCTGGAAGCCACATGCTCGTCCATGTTTGCATACGTGCTGCTGAAAGCCTATCGCAAGGGCTATGTCGGCGACAAGTACCGCGACGCAGGCATCCGCGCCTACAAGGGCATCATCAACAACTTCATCCGTGTCAATGCCGACAAGACCATCTCACTGACCAACTGCTGCGAGGTTGCCGGCCTTGGCCCTGCGGCGACCCCCGAAGTGGAAGCAGCCCTGAAAAAGGTGAACCCCAAGGGCACCGTCAAAGAGAACCAGCGACGCGACGGTGGCTACAAATACTACCTCTCCGAACCCATCCGCGACAACGATGCCAAGGGTGTCGGCCCGTTCATCTGGGCATCGCTGGAGATGGAGATGTTAGGATACACCACAGAAAACATAACAGCCTCGATTGATCGCGAGGCTGTTCTTTTTCGCAACAACCCCGTCATTACCGAGGCCGACCCATTGGCTTCACTCACGGTAGGCAACGGTCGTTTTGCCACGACGGTCGACGTCACTGGCATGCAAACCTACGTCGACGACTACAAGAACGGCATTCCTTTGACAGCCATGTGCGACCTGCTCTGGCATTCGTTTCCCAACACCCAGAACTTGAAGCCCTCAGAAAGCGAAAAGGCCTTCGACCTGGGACATGGCCATCAGGAGGTGTATGCTGTAGAATACAAGAAGG
>CAMOQW010000010.1 GCA_946623195.1 uncultured Prevotella sp. | reverse complement strand
GTCAGCTGGGCTTTTCATTTTTAGTGTGTTACCGAATGGCGGAGAGCAGAGCGTTGCCACCGAAGTAGATGGCAAGGCACACGGCTACTTCAAAGATGCCTATGGCCCACCAGAATACTTTGTTGGATAGCCCTTTTTAACACCCTAGAAAGAGAAAACACCTTGTAAATCAACGATTTACAAGGTGTTCTAAGTACCCAGACCCGGGCTCGAACCGGGATGGGTTGCCCCACTGGTGTTTGAGACCAGCGCGTCTACCGATTCCGCCATCTGGGCTTTAGCGGGTGCAAAGGTACGAATAAGTGAGCAAAACACAAAATAAAAACGGAATTATTTTTATTTCTTGGTGCAAATAAAGTATTTCGGGTAAAAGATTTGGTGGTTTCGTGGCTTCTTTGTAATTTTGCAGCATGGTTCAAACGGTAGTACTTCATTATCTCAAGATAGGCTATGTCACCAAGAGTGGTCAGAAAGTGGTGGCCGACGGGCTCGACGCTGCCATCAGCAGTGGCGAGCTGACCTGCCTGTTAGGGCGCAACGGCATCGGCAAGTCGACGCTGCTCCGCACGCTGTCCGCCTTCCAGCCGAAACTGGGCGGCACCATCAGCCTGTCGGGGCGCAATCTGGACGACTATAGCGACAAGGAGCTGAGCCACCAGATAGGCGTGGTCTTGACCGAGAAGCCCGACGTGCGCAACATGACCGTCACGGAACTGGTAGGCATGGGCCGTTCGCCCTATACGGGTTTCTGGGGTACGCTGCAGGCTGACGACCGGGCCGTCGTGGACGATGCCATCCGCCAGGTGGGCATCGAGCCGTTGCGCCGTCGCCTGATTCACACCCTGAGTGACGGCGAGCGTCAGAAGGTGATGATTGCCAAGGCCCTGGCCCAGCAGACTCCCGTCATCTATCTGGACGAACCTACCGCCTTCCTCGACTTCCCCAGTAAGGTGGAAACCATGCAACTGCTGCGCCGGCTGGCCCGGGAGCAGCAGAAGACCATTTTCCTGTCGACCCACGATGTGGAGCTGGCCTTGCAGCTGGCCGACTGCATCTGGCTGATGGAGCCCGGCCTGCTCAGCGTAGGCACTCCGCAGCAGTTGGCCCGGGAGGGAGCCTTGGGGCGTTTTATAGAACACGACGGCATCACCTTCGACCGCCAGTCATTAACCATCAGTGTAAAGAAATGATAGAAGGACACGGCGACGACATCTACCGCTATGGTGAGCTGGTGAAGATGAACTTCAGCTCCAACATCTTTCAACATGCGGACCACACGCTGCTGAAGGAATATCTGACGGAGCATTTCGATGTCGTCAGCCACTATCCCGAACCCCAGCCGCGCCAGTTGGAGCGACTGATAGCGCACCGACTGGGCATCTCGCCCGAAGCCGTCATGGTGACCAACGGGGCCACCGAGGCCATCTACCTGATCGCCCAGCTGCTTCACGACAGTGCCTCCATCATTCCGCAGCCCACCTACTGCGAGTATGCCGATGCCTGCCGCATGTTCAACCATATCATCTCCTACGAGAATAACGACGACCTGCAAAGCTTGCCTGCCGACCGCGTCTACTGGATCTGCAATCCCAACAACCCGTCGGGCAACGTGCTGATGAAGGGTTTCGTCGACTATGTCGTGCGCCGCTCGCCCCGCTATACCTTCGTCGTCGACCAATCGTACGAGGCTTACACGAAGGCAGAGCTGCTGGTTCCGCGCGAGATGATGGGTCTGCAGAATCTCTTCATCCTCCACTCGCTGAGCAAGGAGTACGGCATTCCCGGACTGCGGCTGGGCTACGTGACTGCCGACCCCGACCTGCTGCGACTGCTGCGCGACCTACGCCGTCCGTGGTCGGTCAATGCGCTGGCCATCGAAGCCGGCACGTTCCTGCTGCAGCATCAGCAGCCCGCTGTTGCCGACCTGGATGCCTATCTGAAGGAGACCGAGCGCCTGCGTCAGGCCCTGCGCCGCCTGGAGGGTATCCGCGTCTTCGAGACCAAGACCAACTACATGCTCTGCGAGATAGAGCCCGCCACCGCCACAGAACTGAAGTCCTGGCTCGTCCACGAACGAGGCATACTCATCCGCGACTGCCAGAACTTCTATGGACTCTCCAACCATTTCTTCCGCGTCTCGGCTCAGTTGCCCGAGGAGAACGACGCACTGGTGGAGGCAGTGGGCGATTTTCTGACCGACTACAAGGGATAGTCCTCGAAGGCGTAGAGCACCGTAGACAGATAGCGCTCGCCCGTGTCGGGCAACAGCACCACAATCTTCTTGCCCTGGTTCTCCGGACGCTTGGCAACCTCGGCGGCAGCGTAGAGGGCGGCACCTGCTGAGATGCCCACCAGCAGACCTTCCTGCTGTGCTACCAGGCGACCCGTGCGGATGGCGTCGTCGTTCTCTACGTCGAACACCTCGTCAATGACGTCGCTGCTATACGTCTTGGGCACGAAGCCGGCACCAATACCCTGAATCTTGTGAGGACCGCTCTGGCCACCGTTCAGCACCGGACTCGACTTCGGCTCCACGGCCACTACCTTGACGGCGGGTTTCTTCTCCTTCAGAAACTTGGCCACTCCCGATACCGTGCCGCCCGTGCCTACGCCGGCCACGAAGATGTCGACATCGCCGTCGGTCTGGGTCCAAATCTCCGGTCCCGTGGTGGCATAGTGCTTGGCGGGGTTGGCGGCATTCTCAAACTGCTGCAGGATGATGCTGCCCGGTATGGAGTCGCGCAGCTCCTCGGCCGCACGGATGGCACCTGGCATACCGTCCTTGCCGGAAGTCAGCCGCACCTCGGCACCGTATGCCTTCACCAGGTTGCGGCGCTCAATGCTCATCGTCTCCGGCATGGTCAGAATGAGCTTGTAGCCCTTGACGGCCGACACCAGGGCCAGACCCACGCCCGTGTTGCCACTGGTTGGTTCGATGATGGTGGCCCCCGGCTTCAGCAGCCCTTTCTGTTCGGCATCCTCTATCATAGCCAGGGCAATGCGGTCTTTCACGCTGCCGCCGGGGTTGAAGTACTCTACTTTCGCAATAATCGGGGTCTGAAGGCCCTGCTGCTGCGAGAATTTGGTGAGCTCTAATAGTGGGGTGTTGCCGATGAGCTCGGTCAGCTGTTTTGCAATCTTTGCCATAGTTTTTTATTCTTTTTTTTTCGATGTTTCGATGCTTCGATGTTTCGATGCTTCGATGTCCCGATGCTTCGATGTCCCGATGAATTAAATCTTCTCAAAGGCCTGGCGCAGGTCGTCCAGGATGTCGTCAATGTGCTCGGTGCCGATGCTGAGGCGTACCGTTGACGGCGTGATGTGCTGCTGTTCCAGCTCCTCGGGCGACATCTGCGAGTGGGTGGTGGTGTAGGGGTGGATGACCAGGCTCTTCACGTCGGCCACATTGGCCAGCAGGGAGAATATCTCCAGCGAGTCGATGAACTTCCAGGCCTCCTGTTCGCCACCCTTGATCTCGAAGGTGAAGATGCTGCCGGCACCCTTCGGGAAGTACTGCTTGTACAGCTCATGGTCGGGATGCGAGGGCAGGCTGGGGTGGTTCACACGCGCCACCTTCGGATGGTTCTGCAGGAATTCCACTACCTTCAGGGCATTCTCTACGTGTCGCTCCACGCGCAGACTCAGTGTCTCGAGGCCCTGCAATAATATAAACGCGTTGAAGGGCGAAATTGTTGCACCGGTGTCGCGCAAAATGACGGCACGGATGCGGGTGACGAAGGCGGCAGCCCCTGCTACGTCGGCAAATACGGCACCATGATACGACGGATCGGGCTTGGCCAGGGTGGGGAACTTGTCGGCATTGGCCTTCCAATTGAACTGTCCGCCGTCCACGATGACACCGCCCAGGCTGCTGCCGTGGCCGCCGATGAACTTGGTGGCCGAATGCACCACGATGTCGGCCCCGTGCTCGATGGGACGAATCAGGAAGGGGGTGCCGAATGTGTTGTCGATAATCAGGGGGATGTTGTGGCGGTGGGCCACCTCGGCCAGTGCATCGATATTCGTCACGTCCGAATTGGGGTTGCCGAAGGTCTCGGCATACACCGCCTTGGTGTTAGGCTGTATGGCCGCCTCCACCGCCTTCAGGTCGTTCACGTTGACGATGGTGTTGCTGACGCCCTGTGTGGCCAGTGTATGCGTGATCAGGTTGAAACTGCCGCCATACAGGTTGTCGGCAGCTACGATGTGGTCGCCGGCACCGGCAATGTTTTGCAGGGCATACGTCACGGCGGCAGCACCGCTGGCTACTGCCAGGCCGGCCACACCACCCTCCAGGGCTGCCACACGGTCTTCGAACACACCCTGTGTCGAATTGGTCAGTCGGCCGTAGATGTTGCCGGCATCGCGCAGTCCGAAGCGGTCGGCGGCGTGCTGTGAGTTGCGGAACACGTAGCTGGTGGTCTGGTAGATGGGTACGGCGCGTGCGTCCGTAGCGGGGTCGGCCTGTTCCTGGCCTACATGCAGTTGCAATGTCTCGAATCGGTAGTTCTTCTTTGTACTCATAACTGTTTCCTTTCTTTTTTTGTTATTGTTTAATGTTTACTGTTTCTGGGTGCAAAGTTACGAACTTTAGAAATATCCTCCAAATTCTTGCTTGAATTCGGAGGATATTCCTGCTGGATGCCATTTCTACAAATGAATCGTCTGTTTTGGTCTTCGAATCGGTCTCTTGGTAGAATAATATTCTGCCGATGGGGCTTTTTCTTCGTCAGAACGGGGCTTTAGGACCTATTCCAGTCGCTTTACTGGGTAGGTGAAGCAGGTATTTGCGTACGTACATAGGTGCGATAGCCGTAGACGATGATGACGAGGAAGCAGAACAGGGGCAGCACGAAGGATACGTTGACGGCCGGCATACCGAATACGGTGCCCATGTCGATGATGGCAGCCTGAAGCGGGGGCAGCACGGAACCGCCCAGGATGGCCATGATGAGACCGGCAGCCCCAAACTTGGCATCGTCGCCCAGCCCTTGCAGGGCGATGCCATAGATGGTGGGGAACATGAGCGACATGCAGGCCGAGATGGCCACCAGACAGTAGAGCCCGGCCCTTCCGTCGATGACGATGACCCCCAGGGTGAGCAGGGCACCCACCAGGGCCAGCAGTCCCAGCAAGGCTCCGGCGTTGATGAACTTGAGGAAGTAGGTGCATACGAACCGCGAGGTGACGAAGATGGCCATAGCGATGATGTTGTAACGCTGCGACGTCACCTCGGCATCAATCTCCGACATGCCCTCGTTCATCAGTACGCGCGTACCATATTGTATAATGAACGTCCAGCACATAATCTGTACGCCGACATAGAAGAACTGGGCGATGACGCCTTCGCGGTAGTAGCCGATGCGGCAGATGCGCTTGAGCGTGGCCAGCGGGTGTACGTCGTGGTTCTTGTCGGCATTATGGGGCATCTTGGTGAACCAGATGACGCAGAACATCACGGCGATGACGGCACCGATGGCCAGATAGGGCGTGATGAGCACGCTGAGGTCGGCATCGCGCATGGCGGCAAAGTCGGCATCGGAGAGCAGGGCGCGCTCCTCGGTGCTGGCGGGGTTGAGGCGGGCCTGGATAAAGTTCATGGCGACATACATGCCGCAGAGCGACCCCATGGGGTTGAAGCACTGTGCCAGGTTTAGACGCCGGGTGCTGGTTTCCTCGCTGCCCATCGACAGGATGTATGGGTTGCAGGACGTTTCGAGGAACGACAGTCCGCAGGTCAGGATGAAGTAGGCCACGAGGAAGGGATAGTACATGCCCGTCATGGATGCCGGCAGGAAGAGCAGTGCTCCGGTGGCATAGAGTCCGAGTCCCATCAGCACGCCGGCCTTGTAGCTGTATTTGCGGATGAACATGGCGGCGGGGAAGGCCATGGCGAAATAGCCGCCATAGAAGGCCACCTGCACCAGGGCGCCGTCGGTGACGCTCATTCGGAAAATCTTGGAGAACGCCTTCACCATGGGGTTGGTGATGTCGTTGGCAAAGCCCCACAGTGCAAAGCATGACGTGACGAGGATGAAGGGCACGAGATAACTCACGCCGTCTTTAGCGATGATAGATTCTTTGTTGTTATTCATATTTGCTTTCGGTCTATCGAAAAGTGTGCTGCAAAGATACTTAATAATTCTGATTTCAGCGGCATGTGTCTTCAGTAATACGCTGTGAATTACAATTTATTAACCTTTGACAGCTGCCCTCCCCGCGCGAAGCGAGCCTGCTGTCTTACGCGGCGGTTATCGTTTGATGTACTTCCTGCCGTTGTGGATATAGAGGCCGGGTTTCAGCTGCTGGACGACCTCCTGCCACGTGCCCTCACACACCTTGCGGCCCTGCAGGTCGTAGACGGCGTTGTCGGCGGTACGGCGGTTGCTGTCGAAGGTTGTCACGCGGACCCCCGTGGGCTGGTAGCCTAACGTGCCGAAGGTGAAATAGGTGGGGTCGTCGTATTTGGCGGTATCGTTGTTCTTCAGATACTTCCCCGTGCCGACATTCTTCAGCGAGAAGCCTTTGCCCTCGACATACTGGATGTCCCAGAGGGCGCCGTTGTCGATGTCCTGGCCGTTGTCGTGCTGACTGTTACCTAAGATGAAGCAGCAGTTGCCCGTGACGGGCTGCGAGTTCAGGTAGCCGGGTTGTCCCCAGATGCTATATTCCGTGTTCTGGGGTGTGATGAGTCGCAGCAGGTACTTGCCTGATACGGAGCTGTTTACCAACTTGAACAGATAGCCGCTGTTGCTGTCGTCGAAGGCCTTTTCGTAGGTGTCGTAGCCCAAGTTCTGGTTCGAGGAGCCATACAGCGCCTTCTTCTCAGCCTCGTTGACGATGGCGAAGGTCTTGCCCTGCAGCGACGCCAGACTGGTAAAGCGGTCGGTCACCGTCAGCACGTCGCCGTCCTGGGGAATATACTTGTCGGTGGCTGTGAATGCCGACAGGCGTTCGTAGCTGGTGCCGTCGGTGGTGGTCACCACGGCCTTCAGACTGTACTTCTTGATGTTCTGCGGGGTATAGGTGAAGCGGTAGGGAGCCTCGGCCAGCGTCTCGTGGAGCTTGTTGTCCACATAGAGGGCCACCGTCTGCACCGTCTTGGTGCACATCTCTGCAGTCACGTCGATGGTCATCTCCTTGTCGGCATTGACCAGCAGGGCCTGGGGCTTCACATAGACGGAGGCCTCTTTCTTCATGCCCGGGAAGGGACTCTTGGCCTGCTTGGCCTTGTCGGTCTGCATGTATTCGCGCAGCCACGTCAGTGCCGAGCGCTCCTTCTTGTCCTTGATGAGACCCGAGATGCCCTCCTCGCCGGTGTTGCTGTCCTTGATCCAGGTATGTCCGTAGAACCAGCCCCACAACGTGACGCCGGCACAGTAGTCGGCCTCCCACATCACGGGAATATGCTGCTGGAAGTTCCATTTCTGGTTGGCATCGTTGGTGTCGCCGATGTCATACTCGGTGATATACATCGGAATCTTCAGGGCATTCTGAATCTTGGCCATCACCGTCTTGAAGGTCTGCTGGCTGACGCCGCCCAGGTCGTGGCTCTGGCAGCCGTAGGCGTCGATGGGAGCACCGGCGTCACGCAGCGTGCGCACCAGGTCGATGAACTGGTCGGTATTCCACTGGAAGGTGTTGAAGTCGTTGTATATCAGGATGGCCTGCGGCCAGCGTTCATGGGCCATCTCAAAGGCCTTGATAATCCAGTCGTAGCCCGTCTTGCCGTTGCCGCCCAGGGCTTCGCGAAACAGGTAGGAGTCGGGCTGATGCCCCTCCACGGCCTCGTTGACCACGTCAATCAGTTGCAGCTCAGGATACTTTTTCTTCACCGTGTCCATCCACTTCTCGATGGCCTTGTAGCGTTCGGCGGGGGTCAGGTTCTTAATCCAGCCGGGGTATTGCGAGCCCCACACCAGACAGTGGAACTTGAAGGGGAAGCCCTTCTGCTTGGCATAGTTGTAGGCTGGGTCGCCGCCAGCCCAGTTGTAGGAATTGCGGGTGCCCTCTACGACGCCCCACTTGGTGCCGTTCTCAGGTGTCACCTGGTTCCAGTAGTCGGAATAGACGAAGCCGTCGTAGTTCATGCTGCCCGGCCAGCCGGTGGTAATGTTTCCCAAAAACTTGTCGGGGTTCGACGACAGCTGTGCCTGGGCCAGCAGCGGCCAGAGGGCCAACAGCAGTGTCGCCATTAAGTGCTTGATTGCTTTCATTGATACAGGTTTTTACGTTTTCAGGCTGCAAAATTAAGGAAAAAAGCCGGAATCGCGTGTATAATGGTGTCTCACAAACTTTCGCGTTTGTAACTTCTTTTGTTATTATGGTTCTCACGTTTCGCATGTTTCACTTTGCTCACCTTTCAGAGGTGGGAGGTTGGAGGTGGGAGGTGGAGGAATCTGCCTATCGCTAACAGGATGGTAAGAAATCTTTTGCGGCAGATTTAACACTCCAAATCACCGTTGTTTCAAGAAAAATGATTATCTTTGCGCCATATTTTTCGACAGAACGAAAACAAAACAAATAACAGTATGAAGAATAAGACATCCAATCATCAATGGCTGTCACGGACGGCCGGGAATCTGCTCACTCTGTTGCTGCTCATCGTGGCAGGCAACGCATGGGGCCAAAATTGGAACGGACAGGGTACGGAACAGGACCCCTACCTCATCAACAGCTACAATGACTGGCTGCAACTGACACAGCGCTAACAGACTAAATAACGGACAATATGAGAACTATTACGAAAAGAACTTTAGCCGGCTGCTTGTGCCTGATGTTAAGCATCGGTGCCGTAAGCGGGGCTTCAACGGTGAAATCGCCTAACGGCCAGGTGGTACTGACTTTCAGCATCGAACAGGGACGTCCTGTCTATGCCGTCGCCTACAAGGGGCGCGAGGTTGTCCGGCCGTCACACCTCGGACTGGAACTGGCCAAGGACAAGCACGCCTCGAAGGGACTGAAGGAGACCGACTTGATGGACGGCTTCACGCTGAAGGGCGAACAGAGTCGCGAGGTGGACGAGACATGGCAGCCCGTCTGGGGCGAAAGCCGCGACATCCGCAACCACTACATGGAGTATGCTGCCACACTGAGGCAGCCTGCCGAACAGCGGGAGATGATAGTCCGCTTCCGCGTCTATGACGACGGCGTGGGCTTCCGCTATGAGTTTCCGCAGCAGCAGGAGCTGAACTACTTCCTGATCAAGGAAGAACGCTCGGAATTCAGCATGGCCGGCGACCACACGGCATGGTGGCTGCCCGGCGACTACGACACGCAGGAGCAGGAAACCCAGGAGTCGAAGCTGAGCGAGATTCGCGGCCGCTTCCAACAGGCCGTCAACTGGGGCAACTCCTCGGTGGCTGTCTTCTCGCCCACGGGTGTGCAGACCTCGCTGCAGATGAAGTCGCAGGACGGGCTGTACATCAATATCCATGAAGCTGCCTGCCAGGACTATGCCACCATGCACCTGGAACTGGTAGACGGCCAGACGAAGGCGCTGACCACCAAGCTGATGGGTAGCAGCAATGCTTATACGCCCAACCCCCAGCCGTCGCCCTATCCGCTGCCTGCTCCTTTCACCTTTGTCAGCCACCTGACACCCGATGCCACAGGACTGAAGGGTGCCATGCAGACTCCCTGCGAGACTCCCTGGCGCACCATTATGGTGAGCGACGATGCCCGCGACATGCTGTCGTCGAACCTGATACTGAACCTGAACGAGCCCTGCAAGCTGGAGGACACCTCATGGATTCATCCCACGAAGTACTGCGGCGTGTGGTGGGAGATGATCGTGGGCAAGTCGTCGTGGAACTACACCGATGAGTTTCCCAGCATCAAACTGGACCAGACCGACTGGCAGCAGGTGAAGCCCAACGGCCGCCATGCCGCCAACAACGAGAAGGTGAAGCGATATATCGACTTTGCCGCCAAGAATGGCCTGCAGCAGGTGCTGGTGGAGGGCTGGAACGTAGGCTGGGAAGACTGGGCCAACATGTGGAAACGCGACGTCTTCGACTTCCAGACTCCCTACCCGGACTTCGACATCAAGATGCTCAACGACTATGCCCACTCCAAGGGCGTGAAACTGCTGATGCACCACGAGACCAGCAGCTCGACGCAGAACTACGAGCGCCACATGGAGAAGGCCTTCCAACTGATGAACCGCTACGGCTACGATGCCGTCAAGACGGGCTATGTGGGCGACATCATCCCACGGGGCGACCACCACTACTCACAGTCGATGAACAACCACTATCTGCACGTGGTGAAAGAGGCTGCCAAGCACCACATCATGGTCAACGCCCATGAGGCCACACGACCCACCGGACTCTGCCGCACCTATCCGAACCTCGTCGGCAATGAGTCGGCACGCGGCACGGAATACGAGGCCTTCGGAGGTTCACGCCCTGACCACACCTGCATACTGCCGTTTACCCGACTGCAGGGCGGCCCGATGGACTATACGCCGGGCATCTTCGTCACCAAGCTGGCCACGTGGAGCGACAACACCTCGTGGGCACGCATCACCATTGCCGGTTCGCTGGCCCTCTACCTGACCATGTACTCACCGCTGCAGATGGCTGCCGACCTGCCCGAACACTACGAACAGTTCGACGATGCCTTCCAGTTTATTCGCGACGTAGCCTGCGACTGGGACGAGAGCATCTACCTGGAGGCGGAACCTGCCGACTACATCACCGTGGCACGCAAGGCCAAGGGTACCGACAACTGGTTCGTGGGCGGCAAATGCGATGAACAGGGGCACAAGGCGGTCGTCAAGCTCGACTTCCTGGACAAGGGCCGCAAGTACGACTGCACCATCTATCAGGATGCCAAGGATGCCCACTACGACACCAATCCGCAGGCCTACACCATCACCAAGAAGACGGTGAAGCAGGGCGACGTGCTGAAACTGCAGGAGGCGCCGGGCGGTGGCTTTGCCGTCTCGCTGATGGCCCGGTAGTTATCCGCAACGGGAACAGCTACCTGAAGTGGACGCGCCAGATGCAGCTCACCACGGGCACCTTCCGGAACATGTCGCCCCGTATGGAGTGCTATGCGCCCAATACCGACCTACCCTTATTGCGCAGTATGGCGCAACTGCTCCCCGCCCCTGCAAGGGGAGGGGCAGGGGTGGGGGCAGTAACTTTAGACCGAATAATTTGGCTATTTCATGAAAAGTCGCTATTTGTTGCAGCAACAATAACAAGACTAATGATTAAGGTGTATTCCCGGTTTTATTTGAACATCCCGGTTTTATTTGAACAGCAGGGGAGCCATCTCGCGCAGCGAGCGACGCCACGTCAGGAACTCGTGGGCGGTACCCTCGGAGATGAAGCCTACGGCATTCAGTCCGGCAGCCTTGAGCTCCTCCGTTGACTTGCGGATGGCATCGGGGCGCTCCTGTGAGCCACAGCTCTGGAAGATGAGCCGCACCTGCTTCGGGTCCTTGATGTCGGACGGTGCATACTGTCCGCCGCTGAGCAGTCCGTAATAGCCGAATGTCTCGGGACGTCGCAGGGTGATGAGCTTGGTTTCGACGCCGCCCATCGAGAGCCCTGCCATGGCGCGGTGCCACTTGTCGGCCTGGGTCAGAAAGTGGGAGTCGATGTAGGGCACGAGTTCGTCGACCAGCACCGTCTCAAACTCCTTGGCGGTGAACTCGTGGATATGTCCGAAGCGCACGTCGTTGGTCATGCCGTATGTCATGACGATGATGAACGGCTTCACCTTGCCCTCGGCAATCATGTTGTCCAGTATGATGCCTGCGCAGCCCTGGTTGGGCCAGCTGGTTTCGTTCTCGCCCCAGCCATGCTGCAGGTAGAGCACGGGGAAGCGCTCCTTGGGGTTCTTGCCGTAGGTGGGCGGCGTGTAGACGAAGGCGCGCTTCACCTCGCCGGTACTCTTCGAGGGGAACAGCACCTGGCTCACCTGTCCGTGGGGGACGTCCATGCGCACCTGATAGAAGTCCTGGTCGGGAGCGGGAATCTCGATGCCGCTCTCCCACCGGCACGAACCGAAATAGTTGTGTGTGCCGGGGTCGTTGACCGTACAGCCATCGATGGTCAGGTGGTAATAGTGGAAGCCCGGGTCCATGGGGCCCTCGGTGGTGCCTGTCCAGACACCGTCCTTGTCCTTACGCAGCACGGTGCCGCCACGTCCGCCCAGTCCCAGGCTGACGATGACCGACTTGGCATCGGGTGCCACAATGCGGAAGCGGGCATAGCCCTCGCTGTTCACCATGGGATACTGCTGTCCGGGCTGGTTCAGCGGGTTGGGGCGGAAGTCTTCCTTGACGGTGACATTGTCGAGGGCGGGATTGAAGTTGCGTACGATGTTGTAGGCACGCTTGGGCTTGTATTTCTCGTCGAACAACAGCGGGTGGTTGTTAACACCCAGCCATGAGTCGCGGTCGCCCAGGTTCCAGAAGGTGACACAGTCGATGACGTCGCGATGTTTGCGCAGGATGCGGAACAGGCGGCTGTACTGGTCTTCCTGCAGCGTGCTGACGTATGCCGGTAGGGGTCGCGAATCGCCCTGGCGGAACCTGAGCTGTCCGCCCATCTCGGTATTGGTGCGGATGTCGAGCTCGGTGATGTGGATGTGCTTCACCAGTTCCGAATACTTGGTGATGGCGGCATCGATGTCCTCCTCAGAGGGTCCGTAGACATTGTAGTGGCCCTGCATGCCGATGCCGTGGATGGGCACGCCCTGCTGCTGCATCTTCTTCACCATGTCGTAGATGCGGTCGCGCTTGCCGGGGTCGCACTCGTTGTAGTCGTTGTAGAAGAGCAGCGCCGTGGGGTCTGCCTCATGGGCAAACTCGAAGGCCTTGGCTATGAACTCGTCGCCACAGAGCTTCCAGTGGGTGCTCTCGCGGTAGGGGTTGCCCTGCTGTCCGGGACGTGCGTGCACCTGGTCGGCAATGGCCTCGTTGACCACATCCCAGCAGTAGACGATGTCCTTGTAGCGGTTGACTACGGTGTGGATGTGTTCGCGCAGGCGCTCATAGAACACTTCCTTCTTGACGGGACGGCCCTTCTTGTCCTTGAACATCCAGTCGGCAAACTGGCTGTGCCAGCACAGACAGTGGCCGCGCAGCTTGATGCCGCTCTGGCGGCAGAAATTGGCAATGCTGTCTGCTGTGCCCCAGTTCCATACGCCCTCGGCAGGATGCAGCATACCGGGCTTCATGTCGTTCTCGGCAGTCACACTATTGAACTCCTGCCGCACCAGTGCCATTTGTTCGGGGACAGACACGTTACGCTTGTTTACAGCAACGCCTACCTTGAAGTAGTCCTTGTAGGCATCTTTCAGACCCTGGGCCTGGAGCGGCTGGTGAGCGAATGCCAGCATGATGGTCACCAGAACCGCTTTTGTCAGTTTCTTCATATTCGTTTTTATTGTTTAGTTATTAATTCAGTTTGCCAGTCTACAGCGTAGTCTTTGCGGCTGCAAAGATACGAGGAAAAAAGCAGACGGGCATTTCTATATGTATCAGAAACTTTTCGAAACGGAAACAGTCGCCGTCTCGATTATTTTTACTACCTTTGCACACGAAACAACGACAACAACAAGATGGCACTGATAAAGACATACAAGGGAATGGCTCCGCGCTGGGGCCGTGACTGCTATTTCAGCGAGAATGCAACCATCGTGGGCGACGTGACGATGGGCGACGAGTGTTCGATATGGTTTGGCGCTGTGGTGCGGGGCGACGTGGCCCCGATCACCATCGGCGACCGCTCGAATGTACAGGACGGCAGTTGCGTCCACGTGACCCACGACACCGGTCCTACGCACATCGGTTCGGATGTGACGATAGGCCATAATGTGACCGTTCATGCCTGCACCATCCACGACGGTGCGCTGATAGGCATGGGCGCCACGCTGCTGGACGGCTGCGAAGTAGGGGAGGGCAGCATTGTGGCAGCCGGTGCGCTGGTGTTGCAGAACGTGAAGATTCCTGCCGGCGAAATCTGGGGCGGTGTGCCTGCCAAGTATATCAAGCCCGTACGCCCCGGACAGACTGACAATGCCAAGCACTATGTGGAATACGCCAGATGGTACATGGAGGAGAATCCCGCTACGCGCTTCAGCCGCGACGCTGAAGTCAAGGCCGTGTAAGGGTCAGCACAACATATTCGGAGCGTGTTCCGATGCGGAACTTGCCGCCCCAGATGCCGAGGCCGCTACTGACGTAATAGTTGGTGCGGCCTCGCTGGTGAGCACCGAAGGCACACTCGTAGATGGACTCGGTAATCCAGGAGATGGGCCACACCTGCCCGTGGTGGGTATGTCCGCTGAACTGGAAGTCCAGTCCGGCCTGCTCGGCTTTCTCCAAGTGGTAAGGCTGGTGGTCCAGCAGGATGGTGTACTTGTCGTGACTGACATCGGCCGCCAGGTCCTTCACCGACTTGCGGCGCAGGTTGGTACGGTCGTCGCGGCCAATGATGCACAGGTCGCCGACTACGGCGCAGGTGTCTTGCAACAGGCGGATGCCAGCCTCCTGATAGAAGCGGATGGCATCGGTTTCGCCGGCATAGAACTCATGGTTGCCCAGACAGGCATAGACGGGAGCCTGCAGCCGGTGCAGCTCCTCGGCCATTCGCTCCTCCGTCAGCGGGCGCATGCTGCCGTCGATGATGTCGCCGGCAATGAGGATGGCATCGGGGTGCTCCTGGTTGATCATGTCTACCCAGCGTGCCAGTTCGGCGCGACGGTTGTGATAGCCCAGATGCAGGTCGCTGGCCAGCACCAGCCGCCAGGTCTTGGTCAGCTTCGGCGATGTCAGGCTGATAGCCTCGCGATACTTGTACTTATAGTGCAGGTTGCCATAGAGGAACAGACCGAACATCAGCACGGCAATACCGCCTGCCGTCCACATATTATTATAAAGGTACGCGCGCGGCACAACGCGAACCAGTCTGCCCAGGTCGAGCACCAGGAAGAGCATGAACAGATAGAGCAGCACGAAGATGCTTGAGGTGCCAATCTCGTAAAGCCCCGAGGCCACCTCCAGGGGCAGACCGTCAAACTTACGGTTGACGGTAAGGAACAGCAGGCTGAACGACGCAACCATCACCAGCAGCAGGGCCGACTTCCATATCCACGAACAGGGCAGCATCACCCAGACATGCCACCCGATATACGCCATTGCCAGCACAGGCAGCAGCATAAAAGCCATCATCCACATCATTTTCATTACGGTGTTTGGTAATTGGGTGCAAAGTTACGCGTTTTTCGTCTTATCGGTATGAAACACGTCTTGTTTTTTTGTTTTTTTATTCTTTCCTGCTGGTCGGCAACGGCACAGCCCGCTGACTATGTATGGAAGTCGGCCAGCAAGAATGCTTCCGAGTCGATGCCCTGCGGAGGCGGCGATATAGGTATGAACGTGTGGAGCGAAGGCGGCGACGTGCTGTTCTACCTCAGCCGGTCCGGTTGCTTCGACGAGAACAACACACTGCTGAAGCAGGGCCGGTTCCGCATCAGCCTGAGTCCTGGACTCGACATGAACAAGTTCCGCCAGATACTGCATCTCAACGAGGGATACGTCGAGGTGACCGACGGACTGACCAGCATCCAGCTGTGGGCCGACGTGCAGAAGCCCGTTGTGCATGTAGACTTCGAGACACGTGGCGAGAAGCTCAGCATTGCCGTCACCTATGAGAACTGGCGCACGCGTGACATCACCATGACCAAGCGCGAGGCCTTCCAGTCGAGCTATAAGTTTGCTGCCCCCAAGGGCCTTGTCACTCATCACGACAGCATTGTTGCCACAGAACGCACTGTCACCTTCCTGCACCAGAACGGGGAGCAGACCATTTTCGATGCTACGGTGGAACAGCAGAAGATGACGGCTGTCAAAGACCGGCTCTACAATCCGCTCAGCCGGCTCATCTTCGGAGGACGCATGCAGGGCGAAGGTTTTGTTTATGTTGATAAAGTGGACGGCCAATATGCCAGCACGCCGTTTGAGGGTTGGATGTACGTCACTGAGAAGCCACGCCGCCGGAGTCATCTGCAAATCACGCTGGCCACCCACCAGGGCGGCTATGAGCAATGGCTCGCCACGCTCAACAAGACCGACAAGACCGTACGCTACAACTACGACCGGCATAATGCGCGCCGCTGGTGGCGACAGTTCTGGCAGCGCAGCTACATCGACGGGGCTGACACCATCTCCCGAAACTACACACTGTTCCGGTATATGCTGGGCTGCAATGCCCGTGGCCCGTGGCCCACCAAGTTCAACGGCGGACTCTTCACCTTCGACCCGGAATATGTCAATACGGCCCCCGAATACCGGTTGTCGCCCGACTTCCGCAACTGGGGCGGGGGCGTGCATACGGCACAAAACCAGCGGCTGGTCTACTGGCCCATGCTGAAGAGCGGCGATTTCGACTTGCTGATACCGCAACTGGAATTCTACCGAAACATCTACAGGAATGCCGAAGAACGGTCGCGTCTCTATTGGGACCACGAGGGGGCCTGCCTGTCGGAACAGGTGGAGAACTACGGACTGCCCTGCTATCCGGAGTATGGCACCAAGCGCCCCAAGGACTTCGACCCGGGCATGGAGCGAAACGCGTGGCTGGAATATGAATGGGACACCTGCCTGGAATTCTGCATGATGGCACTCGAAGCCCGTCGCTATACCCCCTTTGACATCGACCGATATATGCCGATGATACGCTCGTGTCTGCGCTTCTTCGACGAACATTACCAGTACCTGGCCAACCTGCGGGGAGCCAAACGGTTAGATGGCAACGGACGTCTGGTGCTGTATCCGGGCTCCGGCGGCGAGACCTTCAAGGGGGCCTACAACTCTACCAGCACAATTGCTGCCCTGCGCACCGTAGCGGCAGCCATCGGCGACACGGCCCTGCTGCGCCGACTGCCCGACATCACCGTCCGCGACAGCATGATACTGCCGGCCCTGCACTACGAGCGGGTGCAGAACGTAGAGACCACACAACTCTACCCTGTGTTCCCCTGGCGCATGTATGGGGTAGGGCGACCTGACCTTGATATAGCCCGCAAAACCTACTGGCAGGGTGACCACGCCGCTGAGTTCCGTTCGCACGTGGGGTGGAAGCAAGACCTCATCTGGGCGGCTTGTCTCGGACTGACCGACGAGGCCTACCGGTTGCTCCAACTGAAAATGGCCGACGGTCCGCATCGCTTCCCCGCCTTCTGGGGGCCGGGCTTCGACTGGACGCCTGACCATAACTGGGGCGGTTCGGCCATGATCGGTCTGCAGGAGATGTTGCTTCAAGAGGTAGACAATAAACTCTATCTTTTCCCCGCCTGGCCCAAAGACCGCGACATCCGCTTCAAACTACATGCTTCGCGAGCCACTACCGTCGAAGCCGAACTTCGCAATGGAAAGCTCGTCAACCTAAAGGTCACACCCAAGGAGCGCGAAGTTGACATCGTCTACTGACGACCCCTTGACACACGCAGACCGACCAACGCTATCGCAGCGCCGGTCGGCCATCAATCCTATTACCATGAAAAAACTACTTACCTTATGTTGTCTGTATGAATCTCTATGTTTTTGACGATGCAAAGGTAAACAGAATTCGGGACGTCCGCAAAAACTTTCAGCGAACGGGCATTTTATATCGACAAACAGCTGCCTGTATTCAAACACTCGAGTCGATTTGTCATTTCACTCGAGTCAATCGATGATTTGACTCGAGTGAAGTTTTTCAGGCAGAAGATGATGACATGTTCACCTGTTTTGCGTCATACTTACAACGAATCTAACAAATTTACTAACCAAAAGAAGCAAAGACATGGAAAAAACTATGAAAGTCTATCTGACTTGTGGCTTGGTTGCAACGATGCTCATGCCTGCCAATGCGTTGGCAGGCAACGGCATGGCAGTCCCGCCCAGTCAACCTGCTGCCGTACAGCAGGCAAAGGCCGTGAAAGGTCATGTAGTAGACGAAAACGGCGAACCGCTCATCGGCGTCACCGTCAAAATCGTTGGTGCCAACGGTGGTGCCATCAGTGACATTGACGGTAACTTCACTGTGAATGGAGCATCGGGTAAGAAACTCCAGTTCTCTTATACAGGCTACAAGACCGTCACCTTGCAGGCTACTGCCAACATGGAGGTCAAGATGGAACCCGACGCACAGGGACTGGACGAAGTGGTGGTCATCGGTTTCGGAACCGTCAAGAAGCGTGACGTCACGGGTGCTGTGGCTCAGGTGAAGAGTGATGCCATTTTGCAGACGCCGACCAGCAGCGTGGCAAGTTCGCTACAGGGACGCATCACCGGTTTGGACGTAAACGGCAGCGAACTGCGCATCCGTGGTAACCGCTCCATCAATGGTAATAATGCCCCGCTGGTCATTATTGACGGAGTGCAGGGCGGATCGATGGGCGACTTGAACCCTGACGACATCGAGACTATCGATGTGCTGAAGGATGCATCGTCAACGGCCATCTATGGTTCGCAGGGTGCTAACGGTGTGATTATCATCACCACCAAGAAGGCAGAAAAGGGCAAGATGCAGGTGTCGTACAACGGCTATGTAACGGCAGCCTTCCGCGAGGAGCATCCTGACTATCGCTCAGGTTCCGACTACTATGAGGCCAACCGCATAGCAGCGGCTAATGCCGGGCAGTGGAACTCGGCGGCTGACGACCTGAACCTCTTCAGCAGCAATGCAGCATACGCCGCATACAGAGCAGGCATCTGGACCGACTACGACAAGGAACTGCAGAAATCGACCACCTGGAGCACCCGCCATACCATTACGCTCAGTGGCGGTAACGAGAAGACCAGTGCCCGCTTCAGTGTGGGCTATGCCAACGATGGCAACAAGTGGAAGAAGAGCGGTGGTTCCGACCGCTATACGCTGCGTGCCAACATCGACCACAAGGTACACAAGTGGATTGATGCAGGCGTCAACTTCCAGCTGACCCATAACCGCAGTGAGTACTCTCCCTACCAGAGCACGCCTACCACGGGCATACAGCTGGGTTCACCCTACGGCGTCTATGATGACGTAAACGACACTTATACCATCGGCACCGAGATGGTGGAGCGCCCGCTGGAGGCCAGCGGTTATGTCAATCCGCTCATCAATACCCTTGGCGACGACCTCTATGCACGTGAGAGCTACGGCACCAACGTGGTCGCTAATGGTTATTTGGATGTTCACCCCATCAACGGATTGAATTTCCGCACACAGGTGAATGCCCACCTCGTCAACTCGTCGTGGGGCGACTATGCTGATGCCAACTCTGCCACCGTCATCGACGCAGGTACCAAACAGTCGACAGCCCGTATGGAAAAAGCTTCAAGCGCATACATAGAGTGGAACAACATCCTGACCTACCAGTTCACCATGCTGCCAGAAGACCATCATCTCTCACTGACTTTGCTCACAACATGGAACAAGAAGACAGGTGACAACCTCTCGGCTACTTCTATCAACCAGACCCTGGCCTCCAACCTCTGGTGGAACCTGGCCAGCAACGACGGTGGCGACGGTCACTCCATCCACGGCAGTGCATACGAGAAGCAGCAGAACTTCTCATACGCAGGCCGTATCAGCTACGACTGGAAGAGCCGCTACCTCTTCACCGCCTCGCTGCGTCGCGACGGTGCCTCCGTGCTGGCCGACGGCCATAAGTGGGACACCTTCCCCTCGGCAGCCTTTGCTTGGCGCATGAGCGACGAGCCGTTCATGAAGAACACGAAGTCGTGGCTCGACGACCTGAAGCTGCGCCTGACCTATGGTGTGACCGGTAACTCGGGTATTCCCGTCTATGGTACTGAGTCGGGGGTTACCTTTGCCAACTGGAGCTTCGGTTTCCAAGACACCGCCGCCAACCGATACATCCTGGGTAAGAACAACCTCATTGGTAACAAGGACACCAAATGGGAGAAGTCGAAGACCTTTGACATCGGTTTCGACTTGATGCTGTTCAACAACCGCCTCAGTGTCACCTTCGACTACTATAACACTAAGACTACCGACCTTATCCTGCTGCGCACACTGCCCACTACCGCAGGTAACGACGGTAACTTTGCCACCTACACCAACATTGGCAGCACACGCAACCGTGGTGTAGAAATCACCATCAACTCGCGCAACATCGTCACCAAGGACTTCAACTGGAACAGCACACTGTCGTTCTCGGCCAACAGCGAGAAGATTATTGACCTGGTGGACGGAACGGACATCCAGATCGGCACGAACAAGGAGACTTCGACCCTCATGCTCGGACATCCCATCAAGTCGTACAAGACCTTCACCTACTTGGGTATCTGGAAGACGTCGGAGGCCGAAGAGGCTGCCACCTATTTCAAAGATGCTGACAAGACGCAGTCTTTCAAACCCGGCGATATTAAGGTGGCCGACCTGGACGGTGACCACATCATCGACCAGAACAAGGACATCAGCTACATTGGATCGCAGTCGCCCAAGTGGTTTATGGGATTCAACAACGACTTCCGTTATAAGGACTTCGACCTGAACATCTATATCTATGCACGCTGGGGACACTGGGGCGAGAGTCCGCTGGCTAACTTCGATCCCAACAATGGCGGCAAATACACCAACATGGACTATTGGGTAGAGGGCAGCAACGAAGGTGCAAGCCTGCCTGGCCTGATGCGCAACCGAAAGCTGTTCGACTATGTAGGCTATCAGTCGTTAGGCTACTGCGACCAGTCGTTTATCAAACTGAAACGCATAGCACTTGGCTATACGTTGCCCAGAAGTGTGCTGAAGACGCTTACCTTGCAGAAGGTACGTGTCTATGCTACTGTCAACAATCCCTTCTACATTGTCAAGAAAGACTGGATGAAGCACTGGGATCCCGAAGGACAGCAGCGCAGTGTGACCGTGGGACTGAATGTTATTTTTTAATTAAGGAGGACGAACATTATGAAACGTTACAATCAATATTTCATAGGAGCTTTGCTCTTAACCGCAACGTCAATTGGCTTGATATCATGCGACCTTGACGAATTCAACCCCTCCAGTGAGGGTGCCTCGGCTACCTTTGCCACTGCGCAGGGCATGGAGAACCTGGTCAATCAGTTGTACTATAACTACAAGTGGAAATACTTCGGACGTGAAGACCCCGTGCTCTACTTCGAGGGAGCAGGCGACCTGTGGGCCAATACCCCAGAGAAGAATGAATATGGCATGCAGCTCACCCGCTTCGTCAACCTCCAGGGAGACCGTGGACAGGTGAAGGGTGCTTGGGAGCGCAACTACGACAACATCAATGTGGCCAACAACGTCTTGCAGTATCTGCCCGATACCAAGAACCTGAGCGAGGCCACCCGTAACGACTTTGAGGGAGAGGCACGCTTCACCCGTGCCTTCAGCTACTGGTGGCTGACAGAGTGGTTTGGCGACATTGAGATGCGCACCAAGGGTACCGACGAGCCTGTGTTCACCTCGCAGCGCACCGACCGCAAGACCATCTACGACCAGGTGATTATACCCGACTGTGAGGCTGCTGCCGAGAAGCTGCCCGTCCAGCCGCTCAACGGCGACATAGGACGTGCCACCAAGAAGGCGGCCTATGGCCTGCTGGCTCGTGTCTGTCTGGCCCGGGCCCAGTACGAGGCTACCGGTAGTGCTGAGCAGAAAGCTTTCTACCAGAAGGCCTACGATGCTGCCAAATATGTAATGGACAACAAGTCTGCACTGGGCATCAAGCTATATGATACCTACGATGAAATCTGGCAGACCAAGAACAATAAGAGCAACACCGAGTTCTTGTGGGTAGTGTCGCACAGCAGCAACTCATCGCTCAACCCCAACCCGAACAACCCCAACCGTCTGCACCTCTACTGGTCGCCCCGTCTGTTGGAGAAAGCTGGTATCACTAATACTGCCACTTCATGGGAATATCCTAAGGAGAGTGCTCTGTTGATGCCTACCTACTATTTCCTAAAATTGTGGAAGGATTGGGACATCCGCTACGACGTACTGTTCCAGGAGAACTTTGTGGAAAGCAATCCTCGTGGCTCGTATAAGTGGACAGAGGTGATGGCCAAGAACTATCAGACTGACGATGAGGTCATTGCTGAACTGACTGGTACGGAAGTGGCCAATGACGATGTCGTGCTGCGATTCACCAAACAGGAGGTTACCAAGGCGCAGAAGTTGCTGGCCGCAGAAGACGGTATCTGTCTGATGGGGCTTGGCGACACCTATGATACAGGAAACGTCAACGCTCAGGGAGGCTGTAAGATCCGTAGTGACATCAAGACCAAGTTTGAAGCATTCCCCCGTTTCAGGAAATATCGCATCTGGGACCGCGACCCCAACGGAACCATCCTCTTGGCTGCTGCCAATGGCAACGTAGGCTTTGCCGATGTTCCCGTCATCCGCTATGCAGAGATGCCGCTCATTGCTGCAGAGGCTAAAATTGGCTTGGGCGACCAGGGTGGTGCAGCCCAAATCATCAACAGCGAGATTCGCAATGCCCGTGTTGTGAAGCCTGGCCACAGCCTCAGCGAGGCACAGGTCAGCGCCGGTGACATGACGGTCGAGTGGATTCTCGAAGAGCGCGCCCGCGAGCTTTGCGGCGAGTGGCTCCGCTGGTTCGACTTGAAGCGTACCGGCAAACTGGTCAGCTACATCCGTCAGCACAACCCCGCCTGGGACGGCAACGACGTGGTGGACGAGCACAACAACTTGTGGCCCATCCCCAACACGTTCCTCGACAAGCTGCAGAATGCCGATGAGTTCGGCCAGAATCCAGGCTATGATCCTTATGTACGTGCAAACTAAAGTATAGTATGGTAAAGGGTAGTAATAGGTACTTCCCTTTACCTTTATTAATATAAAAAACATAAGAAAAGTTTTCTGATTTCCTTTATTTTTGCTAACTTTGCAATCTGAAAACATATTATTAACTTAAAAAACATCTGCTTATGAAAAAATTATTACGCAATGTCTTTGTTGCCGCTCTGGCAATGATGAGTGTAAGCGCTACGGCGCAGACTGTAACCTTCGACGCTTCGGTTGACAAGGGTACAAAGACTGCAAGTGATCCTGGTGAAGACCAGATAACCAAGGATGGTGTGACGATTGCTGTCAGCAATGGAGCAATGAACTTACAAGACCAGTATCGTTGCTACAAAGGTGCAACATTTACCGTCACTTCTACCATCGGCAACATCACCAAGGTAGAGCTGACATGTATTGCTGAAGGTGATGCCAAGTATGGTCCCGGCTGTTTTACCGACGCAACAGCAGGTTCCTACTCTTATGAGGCAAAAGCAGGCACATGGACGGGTGATGCAGCTACTTTCACGATGACGGCTTCTACAAACCAGGTTCGCATGAACACGGTGGTCGTAACCATTGGCAGCGGTTCCGGCTCCGGCTCTCAGGGACAGGCCGTAGCGGTCGGAATCGCTCGTCCTACCTTTACCGCTGCTGATGGTACTGTGACGTATGACACTTGGAACTACATCGAGACAGTCGACAAGTTCAACAAGAGTGCCGACGGCCTGGCCGTTAAGTTCTTCCAGACTCCTGAAATCGAGGCTACGATTGTGAAGGACGAGGCCCAGGAGGGTGGCTATGAGGTTAAGCAGGTATGCCATCAGGGCGAGAAGAACATTTCCGTGGACTACGTATGGAAGCTGAACTGTACTGCCGGTGGTGCCAACAAGCACAATGAGGAGAACGTCATCGGTTCTGAGAACTGGGCATTCGGTTTCGACCTGACCGTGGCAGAGGGCAAGACCTTCAACGTCAGTGCCATCGACTTCGACCTGTTGGTAGAGCAGAATCCTGCCTATCGCATCCGCATCATGCAGGGCGAGACAGAGGTTTACAACTCTACATGGATTACCAAGACCGGCGGCTACAACAACATGGAGTGGGGAGCTGGCAGCTACTGCCGCATTGAGAAGGACACCGTACTGTTCGTATTTGAGGCTCAGAAGGATGGCAATCCCATCAACTATCAGGCCATTCAGTACTATCCTGGCTTTGAGGAGAAGTTTGGTGTGATGACCCCGCTGGGCGACCTGAAGCTTACTGCCGGCACCTATCGCGTCATTGCCGATGTTGACTATAATAAGGATAGCTCAAAGGCTATGTCGTTCGACAACTTCACTATCGAGGGTACTCTTGAGGGTGGCTCTTCTGAGCCTGAGCCTACACAGGGTGACTTTGTAGGAATCGTCCGTCCTACCTTTACCGCTGCTGATGGTACTGTGACGTATGACACTTGGAACTACATCGAGACAGTCGACAAGTTCAACAAGAGTGCCGACGGCCTGGCCGTTAAGTTCTTCCAGACTCCTGAAATCGAGGCTACGATTGTGAAGGACGAGGCCCAGGAGGGTGGCTATGAGGTTAAGCAGGTATGCCATCAGGGCGAGAAGAACATTTCCGTGGACTACGTATGGAAGCTGAACTGTACTGCCGGTGGTGCCAACAAGCACAATGAGGAGAACGTCATCGGTTCTGAGAACTGGGCATTCGGTTTCGACCTGACCGTGGCAGAGGGCAAGACCTTCAACGTCAGTGCCATCGACTTCGACCTGTTGGTAGAGCAGAATCCTGCCTATCGCATCCGCATCATGCAGGGCGAGACAGAGGTTTACAACTCTACATGGATTACCAAGACCGGCGGCTACAACAACATGGAGTGGGGAGCTGGCAGCTACTGCCGCATTGAGAAGGACACCGTACTGTTCGTATTTGAGGCTCAGAAGGATGGCAATCCCATCAACTATCAGGCCATTCAGTACTATCCTGGCTTTGAGGAGAAGTTTGGTGTGATGACCCCGCTGGGCGACCTGAAGCTTACTGCCGGCACCTATCGCGTCATTGCCGATGTTGACTACAACAAGGACAGTGCCAAGGCTATGTCGTTCGATAACTTCACACTTGAGGGTGAGCTGGTTGACGCATCTGCTATCAGTGTCGCCAAGACTACCGTCAATACTGAGGGCATCCGTTACAACCTCGCAGGACAGAAGGTCGGCAATGACTATAAGGGCATTGTCATCATGAACGGCAAGAAGTTCATGCAGAAATAATGGTTTCCTTCACTATTTAGCACAAAAATCTACTAATATGGAACGGGATTACGCTCTCGTTCCATATTTTTTTCGTAACTTTGCAACAGAATACTAAGACAACAACAGCTACAATGATGAAACGCAAACTACTCTTTATCCTCAGTCTGCTGACTATGGCGCTGACCACAAAGGCACAGTCAGCCGCTTACGCTGGCGGTGATGGCACCCGCGAGAATCCCTTTCTCATCAGCAATGCCGAAGAACTGGCCAAGTTGGCACAGGACGTGAACACTACAGCGAACTTTAGCCGTGGTCTGTACTTCAAACTGACCAACGACATCGTTATCAACCAGCAGGTAAACCAGAAGGAACTGGCTACTCTGCAGACGGGGATGGCTTTCCCCTTGACTCCCATGATAGGCTCATACGCCAGCGATACGGAGTACAAGGCTTTTCAGGGTGTCTTCGACGGCGACGGCCACACCATCAGTGGTGTCTACCTGCAAGGCTCTATCAACTATATGGCCCTGTTCCGTGTGTTGGAAGATGCGGAAATATGCAATTTGGGCATCTGCGACGAGTTCATCCAGGCCAATGCCTACTTTGGCGGCATTGCTGCCCGTGTCATCAATTCACGCATCATCAACTGCTACGTAACAGGCAGCAATGTACGCGGCTATGGCTCGAATGGCGGCGGCATAGCCGGGCAAGCCATAGGCTCTACGAAGGTGCAGAACTGCTACGTCTGCGGTACGCTGGATGGCAAGAACGACATGGGCGGCATTGTAGGACGTGTGGGCAATGGCGACTACAACGCGGTGGTCATCGAGAACTGTTACACCTCCGCCACCATTGGCATCAATGCCGCACGTACCAATAAGGCAGGCGTAACCGCCACCAACTCAGCAGGATCTACGGTGCGCAACTGTTATTTTACGGCTGAATCTGGCAACCATGCCGTATGGCCCGCACAAGACAGCGGGGCCACGATAGACTGCAGGCTGATGACTGCCGAGGAAATGCATACCAATGACTTTCTCAGCCTGCTGAACGAAAACTCGAAACTCGTACCAGCAGCCTGCCGTTGGCAGGAAGGTACGATGACACCAGTACACAACTATGCCGAGAAGACACCAGATGCCGGACGGCGTGATATTTCGGCCATCGCCACCGACCCGATACCGGCCAATGGCGACGTGCATGCCTCTGTTGATGACACCAGCCCTGTGTTGAGCTGGACAGCTGCCAGAGACGGCAAGACCGTCAAACAGTATCTCTACTTAGGTACCGACTCCACGGCTATTGCCAATGCCAGCCCCAACAAAGCGGATGCCACCCTGGGTACGGAAACCAGCTTCTCGCCCGGCAAATTGAGCAACATCTTCACCTATTATTGGCGCATTGACCGTGAAGACGCTGAGGGAACCATTACTATTGGCGATGTATGGTCGTTCCAGCCTTGCCATTTGGCATTCCCCGGTGCCGAGGGCTATGGGCGCTTTGCACGTGGCGGACGAGGCGGCAAGGTGGTCTATGTCACCAACCTGAAAGACGACGGAAGCGAGGGTACGCTGCGCTGGGCCCTGACCAATGGCAGCGGACCGCGCACTGTGCTGTTCCGTGTGGCAGGCATCATCGATATGAATTATAAGACCTGCTGGGTGGACGACCAGGTAACCATAGCCGCCCAGACAGCACCTGGCAAGGGCATTTGCATCAAGCACTCTGACATCGGTGTCGGTTCTGACAACATCGTACGCTTCCTGCGTGTCCGCCGAGGTTTGGGTACCAGCGAGGATACGGGTAATGCCATTGGAACGGTTTACTCCAACCATACCATCCTCGACCACGTGACAGCCTCATGGGGAACGGACGAGACGTTCTCCAGCCGAGGCTCGCGTAACATCACCTTCCAGCGCTCCATGATTAGTGAGGCTCTGGGCATTGCCGGTCACCGCAACTATCCTGCAGGCACCAACCACGGCTATGCTGCCACCATTGGCGGTGACATCGGTTCGTTCCATCACAACCTACTGGCAGACTGTGAGGGCCGCAACTGGTCGATGGGCGGTGGAACGGATGCCAACGGTGAGTATGCCGGGCGGCTTGACATATTTAATAATGTGGTGTACAACTGGCACGGACGTACTACCGACGGTGGAGCTCATGAGGTCAATTTCGTCGGAAACTACTATAAGATGGGTATCGACACGCAGGAGAAGTTCCTGTTCACCCTCGACATTGAGGGCAACCTGAAAGGTACGCAGAGTGCTTACATCAGTGGCAACGTGCGCGAGAACTATAGCGGCAGCATCACTGAGGATAAGCAGGGTGATACTTACCGTCTGCGCATTCGTGACGGACGGACTTCACTCGACTGGACATGGCTGCACACAGAGCCGTTCTTCCCCAGTTATGCCAAGACGGAGTCTGCCCGCGAGGCTTACAAGACCGTGCTGAGCAACGTGGGAGCCAATCAGCCCATGCAGGACCTGACCGACCGGCGCATAGTAGGCGAGACACTCAACGGAAGCTATACCTACGTAGGCTCCAAGTCGGGCATCAGGGGCGAGATAGACGATGAGCAGGATGCGGGCGGTTTCGAGGACTATCCAGAGGAACTGCGTCCTGTAGGTTATGATACCGACTACGACGGACTGCCCAACTGGTGGGAAGAGATACGGGGTACCGACCCACGTACCCGTACCCGTGACTTCAAGGAAAGCAACAGTGACCTGGAGGATGACGGATACACCGAGTTGGAGCGGTATCTTGACTTCATGGCTCAGCCGCACGTGTTCCTGCAGCCTAACAGCACGGCAACCATTGACCTAAAGCCTTTGTTTGCTGGCTACACCAATAGCCCGGCATTCCAGGCAGAACAGCAGTCAGCCGATACACCGGTACATTTCAGCATTGCTGACCACACGCTGAACCTACAGGCTGGCAATGAAAAGGCCATTGATGAAGTTTGTCTGCGAGTAACCGATGCTGACGGGCACAGCTACACCCGGAGGCTCTGTATAGCGGTCACCGACAACAGCACCGTCATCACTGGCATACAAGATAAAACCATGGACGCAATGTCGCCCGCTGCACCCCTCTATGACCTGACGGGGCGCAGAGTGACAAACCCCATGCGTGGCATCTACATCTCCAATGGCCGGAAAGTCATCATAAAAGGCCCGTCGTTCTGACGGGCCTTTTTAGTGCTGTATGTTTCTTACAGGTTCGGGTTAATCTTGCTCCACTCTGAGATGGGAGGCACGATGTTCAGCGTCACCAGCTCGTCGCGCATCTTGCAGAGGTGCTCGTAGCTCTGGTCGAGCTTGGCATTCTCCTCGGCAGTGCCCTGAGGAACCTCAAACTTGGCACCCTCGGCAGTCATGGTGGTCTTCATGGCCATCATGATGTGGTCGTACTTGTCGGTCTTCACGTAGGTGCCTACGGGGAAACGGAAGGGCTCACCGCCCATGGCGGCGCGAATCATCTCTACGCTCAGGTATGAGGGGCTCTGGAACGAACTGCGTCCGCGAAGCTCGATAATCTTGGCACCACCCTTGGTGACATCAACCTTCATCTGCTCCCACTCCTCAGCGGGGAACTCGGCAGTACCGATGATGTCGGTCAGCTTGCGACCGGCTACGGTTACATGGCTGCCGAAGACGGCCATCTGCTCGCCGTGGCCGCCGTAGGTGGCACAACCGGTAATCTGATTCTGCATCACACCGAACTTCTTGGCCAAAGCCGACTGCAGACGGGTGGTGTCCAGACCAGCCAGCGTAGTCACCTGACCGGGCTTCAAACCAGAGTAGAGCAGCGTCACCAGACCAGTCAGGTCAGCAGGATTGAAGATGATCACCACGTGCTTTACGTCAGGACAGAACTTCTTGATGTTCTGACCCAACTCCTCGGCAATCTTGCAGTTGCCTGCCAGCAGGTCCTCACGGGTCATACCGGCCTTACGGGGAGCACCACCGCTGGAGATGATGTACTTGGCGTTGCGGAAAGCCTCCTCGGCGTTGGTTGTTGCCACGATATTCACATCGTCGAAGCCACTCTGGCGCATCTCTTCGGCCACGCCCTCGGGAGAGAATACGTCGTAAAGACAGATTTCACTTGTCAGACCCATCATTAAGGCGGTCTGTGCCATGTTTGAACCAATCATTCCGGCTGCGCCGACAATGGTCAGTTTTTCGTTAGTTAAAAATGCCATACTTTTGTAGTATTATTATTGATTTATATTTCGAATGCTGCAAAGATACGAAAAAAATATCAACTATCTGCCATCGCTGCCAACTAATTATGTTATTTTATCTGAAAACACCGTCCTTTGTAAACTCCGTATGACAAAAAACATTAATTTTGCACCCATGAACAAGATTATTACCAATATTAAAGTGCTGGCTTTTGATGCCGACGACACATTGTGGGACTGTCAGTCATGGTTTGACGACGTGGAACGCCGGTGCTGCCAGTTGCTGAGTCCGTGGGCCACCGCCCGCGAGGTTAGTCAGGGACTTGTAGAAACAGAGCGCAAGAACCTGAGTCTGACGGGCTACGGCACCAAGGCCTTCACCCTGTCACTCATTGAAAATGCCGTACGCGTAACCGGTGGACAGCTGACGGGACACATCGTTCAGCAGCTATTAGACATGGGAAAGGAACTGCTGGAGTTTCCTACCACTCCGTTGCCTGAAGTAGCCGAAACACTGGCCCGGCTGGCTGCCCTGCGCCGCTACCGGCTGGTTGTCTTCACTAAGGGCGAATTGATGGACCAGGAGGCAAAACTGCGCCGCTCGGGTCTGGAGCAGTATTTCTCGCACGTGGAGACCGTCAGCAACAAGACGGAGCGTGAATACCGCCAGCTCTGCGAGAACCTTGGGGTGGCTCCCGAAGAGACCGTCATGGTGGGTAACTCCTTCCGTTCCGACATTGCTCCCGCCCTCGCCGCCGGTGCCTGGGCCGTCCACATTCCCTATCACGTGGTATGGGCCATTGAGAAATCGGAGGAGTTTCCGCACGAGCGGCTTCAGAAGATTGAACATTTTGGCGAGCTATTGGAATACTTGTGCTGAAGATGTCGCAGGGGAGGTGCAAAATAAAATATGTTAAACCGTAGTGATTGTCGGAAAGAATCGCTACCTTTGCGATGGCAATAATCAGAAAGATGATGAGACATTTAGAACGATTTCAACGGAAAGTCTGGGCGCTGGCAGCCGTGATGCAGCTGCTGCCCCTATACATACAAGGCCAGGATGAGCGTGCCGAGGTGCTGCTGGAAACTACCAAGGGCAACATCCGCATCGCTCTCTTTAACGAGACCCCGCAGCATCGCGACAATTTCTTGAAGCTCAACCGCATGCACGTCTACGACTCGCTGCTGTTCCATCGCGTAATTGCAGACTTCATGATTCAGAGCGGCGACATCAACAGCAAGTATGCCAAACCGGGCCAGCGACTTGGCAACGGCGAACTCGACTATACGCTGGAGCCGGAGTTCCGGTTGCCCGGGTTGTTTCATCGGCGGGGTGCGGTAGCTGCTGCCCGCGAGCCAGACAACGTCAACCCCGAACAGCGCTCTGGGGCCTGCCAGTTCTACATCGTCTGGGGACAGACTTGTAACGACAGAATGTTAGACCGTATACAGGAACACTTGGACAGCATGACGAACGGCAGCGTGAAACTCACTCCTGAGATGGTTGACGCCTACAAAACCTTAGGCGGCGCACCACATCTGGACGGACAATACACCGTATTCGGTGAAGTGCTTGAAGGCCTCGACGTAGTGGACAGCATCCAGCAGATGGCTACTGACCGCTACGACAGGCCATATAATGATGTACGTATCCTGCGGACAACTATCATCAAAGATCCCTTTGCCCCCAAGGTGGAGCCAAAGAGTACCAATGCAACGGCAAACGGTAAGCCAAGAAATCGTAAGAGGCGTTAAATTATCATAAAACATTGCCTTTTATCCTCGTTTTTTTTCTTTTGTTTTCCTTGTTTCACAATTTAGTAGTACCTTTGCAGTCCGATTATTGGGGAGAGACTTAGAATCCCCGTGAATCTTGTGTAAATAGTGGTGTCTTTGGCCGGGCATTACGGTTTGTGAATCAGGGTTCAGCATAGACGTTAGACTACGAGCAGGGAGTTAGACCCCTGTGCGTGGTGATGTTTGTGCATAAGAGAGTAATTCAAACAACAATGTTTTTTAGTAGTAAAATTTAAAAGAGAAATGAACACTTTAAGTTACAAGACCGTTTCCGTCAGTAAGGAAGCTGCTCGCGAACAGAAGGAATGGGTGGTTATCGATGCTACCGACCAGGTAGTAGGCCGCCTCGCTTCAAAGGTAGCTAAGATTATCCGCGGAAAGTACAAGCCAACCTTCACACCCAATCAGGACTGTGGTGACAACGTAATCATCATCAATGCCCAGAAGGTGGTATTCACTGGTAAGAAAGAGACCGACAAGGTCTACACTCGCTACACTGGCTATCCCGGTGGTCAGCGCTTCAACACGCCCGCCCAGCTCCGCAAGAAGCCCTTCGGCGTAGAGCGCATCTTGAAGCACGCTGTCAAGGGCATGCTGCCCAAAGGCCCTCTCGGTCGCAGTCTGCTGAACAACCTCTATGTCTATGAGGGAACCGAGCATCCCCATGAGGCTCAGAAGCCCAAGGCTATCGATATCAACCAGTACAAGTAAGTTTATAGTTTAAAGTTTAAAGTTGAAAGTTAAGATGGAATACATCAATGCAATAGGTCGTCGCAAGAGTTCAGTGGCTCGCGTTTATCTGTCAGAGGGTACTGGCAAGATCACGATCAACAAGAAAGACTTGGAAGTTTACTTCCCCTCTGCTATCCTGCAGTATGTGGTGAAGCAGCCTCTGCAGCTGTTAGAGGTCGCCGAGAAATACGACATCAAGGCCAACCTCGACGGTGGTGGTTTCACAGGCCAGAGCCAGGCTTTGCGTTTGGCTATCGCCCGTGCACTTGTAAAGATCAATGCCGAGGACAAGAAGAACCTGAAAGACCATGGTTTCCTGACTCGCGATGCCCGTGAGGTTGAGCGTAAGAAGCCCGGTCGGCCCAAGGCTCGTCGTCGCTTCCAGTTCAGTAAGCGTTAATACCACTGAACGATGTTTAGTATCTAAACCGCAGAGATTCCCCCCAAGAGGCGGGGGACTACCCTGTGGCTGATCTAACAAAAGATTAACAAGAAGGTAAACAATTAAAAACAAAAAGAAAACAAAATGGCAAGAACAAATTTTGAACAGTTGCTGCAGGCTGGCTGTCACTTCGGTCACCTGAAGCGTAAGTGGAACCCTGCCATGGCTCCTTACATCTATACCGAACGTAACGGTATTCATATTATTGACCTGCACAAGACCGTCATCAAGATTGACGAGGCTGCAGAGGCACTGAAGCAGATTGCCAAGAGTGGCAAGAAGGTGCTGTTCGTCGCTACTAAAAAACAAACCAAGGGCATCATCGCAGAGAAAGCTCAGAGCGTGGGAATGCCTTATGTGATTGAGCGCTGGCCGGGTGGCATGTTGACCAACTTCCCGACTATCCGCAAGGCCGTTAAGAAAATGACGAACATCGACAAGCTGATGCAGGATGGCACATACGCCAACCTGTCGAAGCGCGAGCTGCTGCAGGTGACCCGCCAGCGCGCTAAGCTGGAGAAGACCCTCGGTTCTATCGCCGACCTGACCCGCCTGCCTTCTGCCCTCTTCGTGGTAGACGTGATGAAGGAGCAGATTGCCGTACGTGAGGCCAACCGTCTGGGTATTCCTGTGTTTGGTATCGTTGACACCAACTCTGATCCCAAGAACATCGACTTCGTCATTCCCGCCAACGATGATGCCAAAGACAGCGTAGAGGTGATACTGTCCGCTTGCTGCAATGCCATCAGTGAGGGCATTGAAGAGCGCAAGGTTGAGAAGGCTGACGAAAAGGCTGCCGAAGCACAGGCTGAGGCTGAGGGCGAAGAGGCAAAGCCCAAGCGCCAGGCTCGCAAGCCTCGCAAGGCTGCTGAAGAGGCTGCTCCTGCTACTGAGGCTCCCGCCGCAGAGGAAACTCCCGCCGCAGAGGAGGCTCCTGCAGAGTAATCAATTAGTCCAAAGTACAAAACAACATAGTATAAAGTTAAAAAGATTATGGCTATATCAATAGATGATATCAAGAAGCTTCGCGCTATGACCGGTGCCGGTCTGGCTGACGTCAAGAAGGCTCTGACCGAAGCCGAGGGCGACTTCGACAAGGCGAAGGAACTGCTTCGTGAGCGTGGCCTCGCCATTGCTGCCAAGCGTTCCGACCGTGAGACTTCCAATGGTTGCGTACTCGTTAAGGCTGCTGACGGCTTTGCCGCAATGATTGCCTTAAAGTGCGAGACCGACTTCGTTGCCAACGGTGCTGACTTCATCGCGCTGACCCAGAGCATCCTGGATGCTGCCATTGCCAACAAGTGCAAGGACATCGAGGCTGTGAAGGCTCTGACCATCAACGGTCAGACTGCCCAGGAGGCTGTTACGCAGCGTTCGGGAATCACCGGTGAGAAAATGGAACTCGACGGCTACCTCGTACTCGAAGGTGAGAACATCGAGGTCTACAACCACATGGGTAAGAACACCCTGTGCACCATGGTCCAGCTGAACAAGCCTGCTGCCGAGATTGGCCACAAGCTGGCCATGCAGGTAGCTGCCATGAAGCCCGTGGCTCTGAATGCAGAGAGCGTTGACCAGAAGATTCTGGACGAGGAGTACAAGACTGCAGTAGAGAAGACCAAGCTGGAGCAGGTTGAGAAGTTCGTAGAGATGAAGCTTAAGAAGGCTGGCATCAACCCCAATCTGGTAGACTCTGAGGATCACATCGAGTCGAACATGGCTAAGGGTTGGCTCACTCAGGAGCAGGCCGACGAGGCTCGCAAGCTCATCGAGACCGCTAAGGCTGAGGGCGAGGCCCAGCTGAAGATGCCTATGATTGAGAACATCGCCAAGGGTCGTGTGAACAAGTTCCTGAAGGAGAACTGTCTGGTTGACCAGGAGTTCCAGTTCGGCGACGGCGACAAGGCTACCGTTTCCCAGTGGCTTGCCCAGCAGGACAAGGAACTGAAGATTGTAGATTTCAAGCGCTTCACGCTGGTTGCAGAATAATCACCCGCGCATTCCATCATAAAAATCCCCGCCATCTGTTTGGCGGGGATTTTTTTTCTATTTCATGTGCTTCCTCAGCCATTCCATCTGGCCTCGGTCGGTGGCATCGCTGGTCCAGTGCTCATTAATCGGGGTGATGAGGCTCTCCTTTTCGCATTGCAGCACATTCCATACGGCATACGACGTGGTGGGCGGACAGGTGTTGTCGTTGTAGCCCCAGGTCATGTAGACTGGTGACTTGATGTGGCGGGCAAAGTTGACCACGTCATAGTAGGCCAGTGTCTTCAGGCAGGCTTCGCTATAGGCACCGCTCTCTTTGCTGAAGTGTGGATAGCCGCTGGTAAGTCCTGCCGAACCGGCCCCCATGTCGCTCAGTGCCGGATGGTTGGCCACGCAGTAGGTGATGCGCGGATCGAGGGCGGCTCCTATCAGTGCCAGGGCACCGCCTTGGCTGCCTCCCTGAATGAAGACGTTCTTGCCGTCCCACTCCGGCAGCGAGGTCAACACGTCGATGCAGCGCACCAATCCCAGATAGACATGCTTCATATAATACTGGTCGCGGTTTTCTAAGTTCTGGCGCAGATAGCCATTGTCGCGATTGTTGAAGGCGGCATTAATCTCTGCCCACTGCTGGTCGGTCATCGTGGGATTCAGACCGTGGATATCTATTGCCAGACGGATGAAACCGTTCTCTGGCCAGAAACGTCGGGCTGTGCCGTCCTTGATTGTCTTTACACCGGCCCCCGGAGGCGTCAGCACCACGGGGCAGGAGCCTGCCTTGGCTCCGTGAGGCATCAGCAGATAGGCATAGAACGAATGGCGCTGGCGGTCCAGGTCGATCTTCATGCGGTAGCAGTCAACTTTCTCGTTCGACATGTCGGCCACATATTCCTTCGTGAAGTGTAGTGGAAACTTCTTGGCTTCTTCCAGCTGTTGCTGCCAGAACGCCCAGAAGTCTTTCGGCTCCTGAGTAAACGGCTGAATCTTGTCGGCCGAAAAGCCTACCTTGACATGATGCTGATAGACGCAGCCATCCACCGTCACCCGCAGGCGCAGGTCCCGGAAACAGGGTTTCCTGGCCGTGCCCATCAGAATCTTGCCACGTCCGTTCTTCAGTTGTACAGTTCCCTTCTGGTCGCTGTCCAGCAGGTCGGTTCCCACCTCCCATTCCACCAGTCCGTCGCGTGGGATGCCATACTTGTAAAACTGCACCTCTACGGCAGCCTTTTCGCCACACTGGTAGAGCCAGTCGGCATGGTCGGGTACCGTCACCCACAGATAGTCGCTGCGATAGGGGTAGTTCTCTGCCTGTACAGCCGTCAGCATACAGAGCAGGGTTAAAAGCAATAAAATTCGTTTCATTTCATGTGGTTTTTAAGTAGTTATGTCATTATGTTTACTATTCCTATATTGCCACAACTCCAGCGAGTTGATCACGTTCTGCCAGAGCACGTAACAGCCGGCACCAATGGAGGCTACGGGATTCAGATACATGTAAGCCACCCAGATACTGAGTGCCGTATTCTTCTGGAACAAGGCCTGGCCGGCGTTGAGTTCCTCACCCAGATGCCGGCCAATACCGCGGCCAATGCCAAACTGCACGAAACATAGTGCCAATGTTGCCAGCGCTATCAGCAGCAAGAGCACGAGTGAAGCCTCACTATGTACAATGTTCTTCACGGTAATTCCTGTAGTGATGCTCAGCGAGACGGCCCAGCAGTAGAAGCTCAGGTTAGGCTGGGCTGCTATCCATGCACATAGTTGCTTTACGTAGTGCTGCATCATCCACCCCAACACCAAAGGCAACAACAATACGATGCTGACTTTTTGCAGAATGATGAGGAAAGCATCGATGAAAACCGCGTGCACCGTCTGCTCCAAGATAGGAAACACCACAGGAATCATGAGTGCCGAAGCCAGTGACGACATCAGCACATAAGCCGTCATCGTCGATATGTTACCCCCTAACTTTCCTACCACTACAGGCGACGCTGATGCTGCAGGACCAATAATGCATGTCAGCATAGCTTCCCATAAAAGCGGACTGGTGAGTGACGATTGTGGGGCATGAAAAGTTTTCATCCATAGGACGATGCCGATGTTCACTGCTACCAGCATCAACTGTGCCACCAACACGCCTACATGCCAGCGGTGAGGGCGCATCTGATGGAAGTCGACCTTGCAGAAGGTGAAGAACAGCGTCATGAACACCGTTATAGGGAACAGCAGGTCGAAGAGAGGTCCCAGCCAGTTGCCCACGTCATCGAGCTGCGGAACGTAATAGAATGTCAGATAGCTTACCGTACCTACGGCAATGGCCACAGGCAACGTCCACTCCTTCAGAAACCGGATCAGTCTGTTCATCTTTCCTTCGAACGCAGATAGTTGGCAAAGATACGGGCGGCACTCTCCACCTTGGCAGCACAGGGACGCTGCTTGTAATATTCTGCCGTACGAGGCGAGGCCACATAGCTGGAATGTGCCTTCTCGTGGCCCTTCAGACCCAGGATATCAGCACAGATGAGACTCCCGTTCTCGGCTTCCGACTGTGCCAGCAGTTGCTGCACCACCTTATAGCATGCCGATTTGCCGTCGCGGTCGCTGCCCTCCGTCTGTCCACAGTCCAGCCCTACCAGCATCACAATGCCCGACACCGCTCCGCACATCATGCGCAACCGTCCCACACCACCGCCAAAACCAGCGGCAATCTTCTTGGCCTGTAGCTCGTCGAGACCATACAGGTCGGCAAAGGCTGCCACCACGCTCTGGCAACATCCGTAGCCTGCCATGAAGTTCTCGACAGCACGCTCCACGCGCTCGTTCAGTTCTTTTTCATCCATATTGTTTCATTTACGCTGTGCAAAGGTACTAACTTCTGGGCAAACAACCAAGCAATTTCGGCTCTGCGAATAAATGTTTTATGTTTAACTTTTAGTCATAGTTATTGTTACTATGCTTATTAATGTCACTAAATAAA
>CAMOQW010000009.1 GCA_946623195.1 uncultured Prevotella sp. | reverse complement strand
TCTTCTCTGCGAGCTCGTTCTTCTTCTCTGCGAGCTCGTTCTTCTTCTCTGCGAGCTCGTTCTTCTTCTCTGCGAGTTCTTTGGCCTTCTCGGCGAGGTCTTTCTCCAGACCATACAACTTGCCTTCCTGCTCCTTGATGATAGAGAAGTACTCGTCCTCCACATTCATATTCTGCCGCAGTTCCACGCTCGCCGCCGCCATCATCAGGCGGTGGATGATGGGCTGCATGTCGGCATCAGCGGTATCGTAGATGCTGTCATCGAGACTCAGGTAGTGTTCGCTCTCGCTGCTGACGCGTGTCTGGTCGAAGATGCTCAACACCTTGTCGAGCCGGTTGTTGATACGGCCGTGGAGACGGGGAATCTGCACGAGGATGCTGTCGTGGTTGAGACTGTCGACAAAGCGATTGGGGATGCCCTTCGTCACGGGTACGTCATTATAGTCGAACGCCTGATGGCGCACGTAGACCACGGGTTCTTCTATCTCGCCGACGGTATGCCCCAGCAGGTAAACGGCCACCATCGGCAGTGCGTGACGGTCGGCACTGTCGGCAACGATGTTGCCGGGGTTCTGGTAGTGTACGCCCAAGTACTGTCGGAAGCGGAGGGTCTCCGTGGGGAGCCATGTCTTCTGGAGTTCCACCAGTATGAGTTGTTCCTCACCGTTGCTCTTGCGGATGGTGGCCCCGAAATCGATGCGGAAGATGGAGAGCACCTCCTTCTGGCCGTTGGAGTACTCATGGGGCCTGACTTCAACTTTCACTACATCCTCCTTCAGCAGTGCCGAGAGAATGGTACGGGCTATGCGTTCGTCCTCCATGAGGTACTTGAACACGGTGTCGTAAATCGGGTTGGCAATCGTCATCATAACTTGGCATACTAATTTTATTGCAAATATAATAATTATATTCGTAATAAAGGAGGGGCTGCCCCCTCCTTTTAGTATCATTTAACCAAAACAGTGCTTCCTTACCACTGGTCGGTCCACTTCGAGGTGTCGAAGACGGTGGTGATGCTCTCCGGACCGCGCACGATGTCGTCGCCGGGGTGCAGCTCGTCGATGATGGCATAGCAGTAGATGTAGCCCGACTCCCACTTGATGCCCATCTTCAGCATGTTGATGGTGATGCGGGCGGTATGGCCGCTGGTGTCAGTGGCTGTCAGCACGATGTGGGGCACCTGCTCGTCGGTGAGCACCTGCGGCACCACCATCAGGATGTTGCCCGGGCAGTAGTTGTAGTGCTTCGAGTTGTCGCTGGGGTCTTGCAGTTCCTTGGCACGGGTGTCGCCCTCGCCAGTAAGTGTTAGGTAGTGTAGAGGGTCAGTGTCTGATGCAGTATGTGTGCTCCAGTCGATACCGTCCAAGCCTCTAGCGGAGGTTGTGGCATTCTCACGCTTGTACACCGGAGTATCCTCAAAATGTCCGAACATATAGTTGTCGTTCAGCATGTAGCGGTGCAGGTCCTTCTTGTCGCTGTCGTCGAAGCGGAACCAGTAGGGATTCATGATGAAGTGATTCACCGTGGCCGAGCCGAGGGTCTGGGCCTCTGTGTAGCCGAGTCCGGAGAAGTTGCCCTGGTCGTCGTACTTGGGGAAGAAGTCCGCCGAAGTCTTGATGTTGTTGAACTCCAGCTTGTAGTGGATGTCGGCACGCTTCTTCTCGTCACGGATGTCGGTATACGTAGTGCGAGCCCAGCGGACGGACTTCGCTTCGTCGATTTTCTTATCGCCGACCTTGGGCGTCTGGCTCATTCCCCAGGCGTCTGTGTAAGTGGCACCGCCATCGACTTCTGCCTGCGTGTACGTATCATCGCTATACACCAGCTTATCCGTTCCCCGGATGAACGCATAGAGGCGCACCTGCGCCAGCATGTGGTAGAAGCGGAAGGGCACGGGCGTCGGGGCATAGCTATTGGCTGAAGCATCTCCGGTAGCCACGATGGGATACTTGTCGCGGTTGCAGTCGACGACGGGCATAGAGATCATGAAGTCGTTCTGCTGGGCGGCATCGGGGTGCATGGTGAAGTGTACCTTGCCCATGCCCTTGCCCTCGCCAATCTCCGACTCCACGATGCTGATGCCATAGTCGCCGGGGTGTGCCGTGGCGTTGTAGGGATAGTAGGCCCAGAAGGTACAGTACTCATGCCGACCTTCGTCTGAGCCAGACGTCAGCTTGTTGTTGGGCCAGAAGCGGTAGGGCGAATACTCCAGTGTGCCGTCGCTGTTGATGGTGGCTGGCACATTATACATCAGATTGGCCGAGTAGGCTTCCTTCTCATCATCCGTCAGCGTGGTCTTCTTCACCAAGTCCTCCCATTTCTGCTGCCCTGTATAGGCGCCGAAGATACCGGCATAGTAGGTAGCCTTCTGTTCTTCCACCCCACCCGACGTGGGGTTGTAGCGCCAGTAGGTGCGCTCTCGGGTCTCGGGCAACGATGTCTCGCCGAGGTTGACGATGCTGCCGTCTGAGCGGGTAGGCACCTGACTGCTGGCCACCGTGCCGGTGAAGGCCAGGGGTGTCGTCTTATAGGCTTCCTCTATGGGGTTGATACCGTCGCGCCAGTCGCTCTGGCAGGCTGTGGAGAGTAGCAGCACCCCGACGGCTGCTATCGCCTTTTTGCGTACATTATTTATTTTATACATCACCATTCAATTTCACTATTCACTTTTACTTCACTATCACTTTACGTCCGCCGAAGATGTAGACGCCCTTGGCCAGGCCCGGATGGTTATACAGCAGCGTGGCGGGAGTCTCGTTGGCAGCCACCTTTCGACCCTGCAGGTCGTAGACATCGCACGGCCAGGGCACGTCGTCGGTCACGTCGCCGAAGTACGGCTCGTCGTCGTTCGGCCCCTCTCCGTCGAAGAGGGCGATGATGTGGCGGCTGGGGGCGGGAGACACTGCGGCGGCCTGACTGGTCAGCAGATACACCTTACTATGATATACATAGGTGTTAGAGCGCTGAGTGTCGGTGGCCACGGTGCCAGGACTTGCTGTTGAGGCACTATAACTATCCTCATGGGCCTTATAGCCCGAGAAGTCTTCACGGTTCCAGTTGTCGTTGCTATACCAGCCGACATGCTTGTACTCGTCGTACTTGTGGTGAGAAACCTCATTATCAGAATGCTCTTCAGTATGATTCTCAAACGGCAGTCCGAACACCATGACGCGTTTGCCCTCAGGGTCGATGCTCTGCTCCAGATACTTGCCTCCGAGGGTGATGGTGGCGCGGTTAGCGGTGAGTGCGGCATCCGTGACGGGGGCATCGTTGGGCAGATACATGTTGACGTAGTTGCGGGTGGCATAGTCGCTGTTGTCTTGGTTCTTCATCTCGACACTCTTGGCATTGCCGGTGCGGATGACCACAGGCCACTCGGCCGGCACATACTGCGGGTTGCCCATGCCGTTCAGCTGGCTCACCGACTGCATGGTCACCGTCGTCGTGGCTGCCGTGGGCGTGCTGGTCAGCGTGAAGGCGGCATCGGTGGTGTTACCCAGTCGCGTGTCGAAGGGCACGTAGAGCGAACCGTAGTAGTAGGTGTCCTTGTTGGAGTCTTCCTTTAAGCCCTGCTCATCTGACAGCTCCTGGTTTTTCACACCGCCCTGATGCACCTCCACGCGCAGCGGCATCTCGTTGTAGGGCCAGTCCTCGCGGATGCCAACTGGCTTCAGCAGCCACTTCGTGTCCTGAACACCGGCATCGGTCTGGTTCATCTCATTATTGGCGTAGCATGAGAGGCTGTAACCCTTGTCGTTGTCGATGCACACGTAGTTGGTCTTCAGGTTCTCGCTGACCATGTCGTCCCAGTCGGTAGCCGTGGTGTGGCGCACGCGGATGGTGAAGGCCGTACCACCGACATCCTCTATGCGGAACTTGTTGTCGAAGCCCGTAGCAGGACTGCCGATGGTTGACAACTGTGTTACACTGGTACTTGTGTCTCCCGGCTTTGCATGCAACTCCAGGTCCTGCGTCCGGATGTTGTAGCGGGTATAACTCTCAGAGCCTGAAGCATCGACAAACTGGAAGATGCTCGACGGGTCGAAGTCGGCAGGCAACAGTTCGATGTTGCCCCGAAGGATGCCATCGCTGAAGCCGCTCAGGTCAGCAAAGGTGTGGGCATAAGCAGCGTCTTTCGTTTTCTCGAAGAAGTGGAGCGGCTTATTGCCGGCAATCTCCGAGTTAAACCGGTAGCCGCTGACATAGCGTGGCAGCGAGAATCCTTCGATGCGGTAGTAGCCGGGCTTCATGTTCACCAGGTTGGTGGACACGAACTTCATGGGCAGGTAGTTGCCGGTGGGTCGGTCGTCTTCCGGATTAACCACCGTCGTTCCGTCGCTCTTGTAGAACGTACCGCTGTACACCAGCTCCTGAATCTTGCGCAGCGTGGCGAAGTCGAGCGTCGTATTGTTCGCGATGCTCTGCTGCAGCTGACTGTAGTAGTCGGTGTTGGTGAAAGTCTGCGCCTTCGTCGGGTCGAGGCCTCCCACGTAGCCCGAGCGGTTGAAGTAGGGTATCAGCTGCTCCGCCGTGACCGCCAGCCGCCAGTTGGCATCGGGGTCGGCGAGCAGGGTCTTCGAGTCGCTCTTCGTCAGGCTCGTGGTATTGCCCGTAGTGAAGTGCTTCATATAGTAGCTCTGGTGGTCGGCATCGTCGTTGTCCATCCATGCCGCCGTGGGGTGCATCAGGAACGAGCCGTCGTAGCCACCGACGAACATCTCGTAAACGGCGTTCGTCGCACCGTCGGTCTCTGCTCCGTCCTGACCGCTACGGCGATGGATGATGCGCTTGTGGCTGAAGGGGATGCCGCCCGACGATGCGGCACGGCTGGTGTAGGTGGCCAGTTTCTCATCGTCGGTAGGTTCGGTGAATGCTACACCGGCTTCGCTGTCCGTGGCCTTGTAGATAGGATTGCCGCTCGCGTCCTCGCCCTTCGGCAGTTTACCCTTGGTAGTCACGGCCACGTCGTCCCAGCCCGTACCGTTGATGGTGGCATAGCGCGAGCGGAGCACAAAGCCGTAGGGGTCGCCCTCGGGCGCCCACAGGTAGTTGTTGGTGTAGTGGTGGGTACGGTCGAGTCGTGCGCCGATGCCGTCCTTGTAGGTGAAGTTCATCAGTCCGTCGGCGGCATTGTTGGTCATCATCTGATACCAAGCCGTGGTGTTGCGACCCTTCTGTGCAAACTGGAACTCGTTGGGATTCACGTCGTACACCACATCGATGATCACCTTGCGGTTGTGGTGGCAGTCGAGCAGTTTCTCCAGCACCTGGCCTTGCAGGCCGAGAGCCTCAGCATAGTCGGAGGGTTGTTTCTTGTATTTTCCACTGCCTTCAGGATATTCAACCTTATCCGATTCTTTATCAGAACTTTCATCCCAATCATTCCAGTGCTTCTTGTCGAAGATAGACACCCAAGTGATGTTGCAGGCCTTATACCATGGCGAGGGCTTTGTCTCGCCCACAAGCAGTGTGTCCACTTTACCTTCCACGTCATTGGCCCAGACATTATAATCCTTGCCATCTATGGTCACTACAACGGGATTATCGGGATCAGGCTTTGAACGGAGCACATCCCTCTGATACATGGTGTACTGGCAGAACTGCCGCTTCATGTACCAGGGTACTTGCGGGCGGTTGCCGATGCCTACGCGGTCTACCTCCTGGTCTACCACGGGATAACTGAGGAAGTTGCGCAGCGTGCCCTTCTGCTTCAGCAGGTCTCTCACGGCACTGACATTGCCGATGGCTGTCTCGTAGTCATAGCTTAGTTCGGCTGCTGTCTTGTCGCTGGCAATGTATGTAGTATTTGTTTTCTTGCCCCAATACTTCAGGAACTCCAGCAGTCGCGAGTACACACCCGTCGGGCTGCCGTTGTTGTCGTAGCCCGTCTTCTGGTCTACTGTACCAGATGTGCCGTCGGTCCAACTATCCTTGTCTTCAGCATCCAGCGAATACTGGTGCGCCATGACGAGGTGATACACCAGTATGTCGGCATACTTGATGAGGTTGGCCAGATAGAAGGGCTTCACGGTCATGGTGGCACCGTTGCGCTTATAGATGGTGTTCAGCGTGTTGCCTGTGGCATCCTTGGTGTTGACACCGGTGTTGTCGGCGGAGTAGAGGCTCTTGTCGGATGTCGACGCAAACTCGAAGTCCACCAGACTCTGGATGGTGCCGTCAGCATTGATGACAGCCAGGAACGGCTTGCCATCCTTGCCGATGGCGATGGCCAGCTGCTGTGCACCGTAGCCCTGCGTCACCAGGTTTTGCCCGTCGAGGGCCACCGTGGCCTCGGGGTTGGTCAGATACTGCGCATAGTTCTTCATCTCGAAGCTGTACGGGTCGCCCACGAGGCTCCATTTCTGGCGGTCGTCCTCGCTCTGCGTGGTCTCGTCGCCATACACGGGTGTCTGTCCGGTATGGGTGTTCAGGTAGCCTTTGGTGGTATAGGCCTCCGTCGGGTTGTTGACAATCTCGATATACGGATCCTCTATCCATACCTCGCCGGTAATCTGACCCGCCGAGTTATAGACATAGTGGTCGAACTTGCGGCGCGTTCTCTCCACCTCCACGCTGGTGCCGCTGTAGGTCTGCTCCCACTGGAAGTAGGTGTTCATCCACGTGTAGTCGTCGGTCTTCGCATCCTGCGCCGTGGTGAAGTAAGATGCCACATCGTCGTTAACGGTATAGACATAGGTCAACGTGACGTTGTCTCCCAATGACGAGTTTGACTCCAGGAATTTTGTCAAGGGAGTGCCGGGTTCTGATGGACTCTGATAATTGATGTAGCAAGTATAGTTACATCCGTAGCGGCGCAGCGATACGGGCAGGCTTTCTGTTGCGTCGCCGTAGCGTATCTCCATGCCCTGCTGGGTCAGCCGTACTGTACCGTCTGCACTGCGTATCACTACAGTGGCATCGAAGCAGTTGTTGTTGGCATCGTCCTCGTCCTTAGCCACGGCGGTACGGATCTCCATCCGCTGCTGTACGACGCCCAGTCCGCTCATCGTACTGGAGAACAGTTCGCCGTACTGCGTGCCGTTATAGTCGCTCTTCTCCGTCAGACTATAAGGCACCATCTCGAAATAACTGGTCTTCGTGGTGTTGCCATTGGGATAGGGCTTGCACACCATACGCCAGTAGTTGTTGGTCTGGTTGATGTAGGGCGATGCGTTGTTGTAGTCTTCGGTGGTCGTCTTCAGCGATGCCGTGCGCAGGAAGTAGTGGCCGTCGGCATTGCCCGTCTGGTAGGCGCCGTCATTGTTTCGGGGCGACAACTTCCACATCTGCGTGGAGAAGTGGGTGGCGGTGGCAGCAGCGGCGATGTCCTTAGAGGAGGTGTTGTCGTCCGTCGCGTTCACCAAACTTGTCGTCCAGACGATGGAGTCGGCAGGCGTCGTCCCTGCATAGTCGCTGATAGTCTGCTTTGTCAGGGCTATCCACTGCCCTGCCCCGTCATTAGCCTCATAGCGTCGGCGGTTCAGGATGGTGAAGTCGTAGGGGTCGCCCACGAGTGCCCAGTGCAGTCCCTTCAGACCGTCGTTCCAGCCGTCGGCTGAGTTGTCCTGTACGGCGGTGCGGTAGCTGCTCACCTGCGTCTTGTCTGTCTGGTTCTTGTCATAGAAAAGCCAGTTGTTGGGACTTACCCACATGTCTACCCATTGCGGACTGCTGATGTCGGTAGTGAACAGGTGTACATTGTTGCCACTCTCGTCCTTAGAAAGGTCGCTGACGGTATAATTGACATTGAATTTATAGACGGGGTTCACCTTCTGCTTCGCCACAGACGGTGTCATCAGGTCGTTGACCGTTTTTCCGTGAACTGTGGTCACATCCGTGCAGTTAGATATTGAGTAGACATTGTCCTCTGTCAGCTTCGTACTGGTCCAGTCGTAGCTGACGAACTTGCGCTGCAGGTGTCGCGGCACCTCGGTCAGCGTCTCGCCCACGCCAAAGTACTCCGACAGTTCGTCGGTGACCACCGCCGTGCCGTTCTTCTTGGCCGTGACGTACACCTTCGCGGGCTGCACCAGCCGGATGATGGTATTCCGGTCGTTGGCCTTGTGGTAGTCGGGGTAGTCGCCCGAGCCGTGCGTCTCGTTGTTGGGGTTGTAACTCAGGTTCACATCGTAGTTCGTCGTCTTGCCGTCGGTGATGTATCCCTTCTGCAGACCGTCGTGCGCCAAGTAGTAGTACACGTTGCGGTAGCCCAACAGGTCGTTGTCCTCCTTGAAGCGCAGGGCGAAGGTGCCCTCCTCGCTGCTGGCTGCCGGCACGCACTCCCAGTAGAAGTCGTCGAAGTAGGGCTGGTTGTAGTGGCGGTTGGGGATGTCCTCCAGCGGATTGCCATACATGTCGGTGCGGCTCACCTCCTTACGTTCGTCGATGATCGAGTAGTCGGGCACGCGCAGGTGTACGCAGTCCACCACAAATTGGAAGTTGGTCTCTGTCTCGTCGAAGCGGGCAAGGTTGGCAGCCACGGTGCCGGGGTCGTGGGTGGTGCCGTCGGCATCGGTCAGTGTGGTGGTGTTCCAGTCGCCGGCTACGCTGTAGACCTGCACCTTGTAGGGGTCGCCCACGAAGTACCACTTCAGCCGCTCCGGGGTAGACACCATGCGGTTGCTGGCGGAGCGATACTGATAGTTGTTGTACCACAGGTCGGTATCATCGACAAACTGCGTGTCGTCCCACTTCTTCTTCTCCGACTTGGCGCGGCCCAGTTTGCTGTCGATCTTGCGCTTCAGGTCGCCTGTGCGGTCGAAGAATTTGGTATCGGGGTCGTAGTAGGCATGGTGGTGGGTGGCGTTGCTCGTCGGGTCGGGGAAGTCCATGAAGTAGACGTGGTCGTTGCTGTTGGCCATCGCCGTCACCTCGCTCTGCGTCGGTGCCTCACTGAGGAACACGTCGCTCGTCACCTTATACTTGGCATAGATAGCCTGGGCCCCCGTAGCTTCTGTTCCGTCGGCATTCCGGTATGTATAGATGATACGTCCGTCCTCGTCGTAGACGGTATTCCCGGATGCATCAGTTAGCGGTAGCTTGGTAGGATATGGTCCAGCCTTAATGATATACGTGCCGCTCTGTTTATCGTAGTCATCGCTATAGAGCGTATAATCGCAGAATGCCCGTCGCACCTGCAGCGGCAGTGCATCATCGTCGGCGGTGTCTATCTGGTCGCCTTCGGCAAAGATTCGGTCGTGGGCAGCGAAGTAGAGCTTCGAGAGACCGGTCTTCATGGTGTTCTCTATATAGTCTTGCTTATCTTCTTCAGACTTGCCGACTTTCCAGGTGTTATAAGTGTTTACCTCGTCCTCCCGGCGTATGATGATGCGCACATCCTCATACTTCACCGGTTCATAGGGCAGCACCCTCAGGTTGTATTCCAGACCGCTGTAGTTGGCTGCCCGTTGTTTGAGCATCACCTCGTTGTCCTTGTCGATGCTTGACTGCGCCAGCTGCCACAGGAGCTGGCTGCCTGTTTCCTCGTCGGGCAGCAGTTCGCTGGCGGCCAGGCTGAAAGTCAGGTCGGCGTTAGCCCCCCTGCTCTCACAGAGGCCCCATCCGTAGGGATCCGTAGCGTCGGTGGTGAGGTCTGTTGTCGATGGCACATACTCCTTGGTGGTTCCCGCTGTGTTGGTCAGTGTAGTAATGTTCACCGTATGGTGCGGGTGGAATGCCACATGTTGAGTCTCCTGTTCAACGTCGTCGTAGCCGTTTTCGTCGATTGCCGATGCATTATATATGTAGAGGTCGTAGGGGTCGCCTGCGAAAGCGAACAGCCAGTTCTTCTCCTCGAAGGCCGAGTGGTCGTTGGGTCTGTAGGCCTCAGCGACTCGGCTGTAGGTCCACTTATTGTGGTTATTTGTGTTGTCATAGTGCAGCTTGTAGCCATTGGTGCTGGGCAATGTGCTCAGCCTGCCGTTGCTCTCGCGCCGCAGGAAGTGCTGGCTTCCGCTGGTGAATCCGTTGTTAGTTCCGAGCACCATGAAGTAGAGGAAGTCCTTGCGTGGGCGTGTCGTACCGTTCATGTCGGCTATCGAGGCGTTCATCTTGTCATAGAGCGTATGGTCATCGTCGGCCGTCATGTCGAAGAAACGCTTGTTTACAATCTCGTTCTGATTGTTGAGCAGCGCCTCCACGCCCGCCTTGGTATTGGCCATGAGGTTGAACGGCATGTCTGTTACCTCGTAATCCACATAGATGCGGACGGTAGGTGTCACCTCCGAGTCATCACCGTTAATCAATACGGGGAATGTGGTCAATGGATAGGTGGACTGCTCATACGTAGCCTCGCCGTCGGCAGCCTTCACCTGCTCACCGTCTAAGTGGTAGCGGCAGAGGTAGGTATAGTCGCAGTATTTGCGCAACCACTCCTGTGGCAGGCTGACTTTCGTCTTTGCCAGCACGTTCTCTGACGTAGCTATGAGCTTATAGTCGTCGTCAACGATATGTCGCTTCATCCACCACTCTATGTTCAGCATGTCGCGCGACATGATCTGCATGTCGATGGTGTGGCCATAGGTGACTTTGTGGTTATTCACATTGGATTCTTCCATAAAGCGGCCTTCACGTAAGTTCGGGCCTTTTGTCGTTGTAGTATCGTCTTCGCGCAGTTTGCGGGCACCAGGGTAATAGTAACGACCGTTGCTGTCGGTATATGTGGCAAGCATACGGACATTGGCATTGCCCTCGCTGTCTTTGGTGCCGGCATCAACGATGATGTAGGAGTAAATCATGGCGTCTTTTTTGGCACTATTGTCGCTCCTAAGACGGTAATTGATAATGTTTGCTTCATTTGGTTCTGATCCGGATACTGTAGAACCATCGGAGCTAAAGTAACCCAACGAATTGTTGACTGACTGCACACGGATGTTATATGGGTCGGGTAAATCGTTGTCGCACAGCAACTTCCAAATGTAGTTGTTCTGATACACCGGGTCTTCAAGGTAGCTCTTCTGTGAGCTTTCGCGGATTTCATCGGCCAAACCGGTATCGAACCATGTGCTACCGTCGTCAAGTTTTGCGGTGCCGGTAGTATGTGAAGGGTTGAGTCCTACGTAGAACTTGCTTCTTATGCTGTTGTTAGGAGCTTCGAAGTAGATGTTGTACTTGGCCTTGCCCGTGAGGTCGAAGTTGTACTGGCTGGGTAGTGAGTCAGGCTTATAGTCATAAGTGACATAGATGACGGGCTCGTTATCGGTATAGTTGAGACGCTTGATGGCTTGAGCACTGCTCAAATCGTAAGTTTTGCCATCTTGGTTCTTACCTCCTGTGATATTGCGGCGTGTCATCGCATAGTCGGTGAGAGGGTTCGGTGTGCTATTATCGCTCATCTTCACATCACTGGCATCCCAGTAGTGGAACTGGTTGTAGTTCACCTGTACGCTCTTAATCTTCTTCGGTATCTTTATGACGTCGCCCATTTCTGCCTCCGTGTCTTTATAGCGGATACTCTGTGTGCCGCTGCGGTTGATGACCACGTAGGTTGGAGTGACGGGAATACCCATGAACTTCATCTGTACGTTGGCATTGCCGCTGACGAGGTTCTGTTTTGTCAGCGTCGTGTTGCTGCTGTTGGCCAAGTAATTGTAATCCGCAGCAGGGTCGTCGTGCGCTAAGTTGGCATCTGAGCACAGTAGCTCATACTGCCCTTCGGTGGCGCTGTTGACGATGATGTAGGGGTAACTGCCGCTACCTTCCACAATGGTGCCGTCCGATTTGTTCTTCAGGGCTATCTGGTACGGGTCGATATACTCCTTATTATCCACAGTAATCACTTTGGCTACGGGAGACCAGAGATACGTATCAGTCTTCTTGTCTTCATCCGTAGCACTATTACTTAACGCATAGCCATTACTCAGACTTGTATAATAGTCGGGCGAGTCCACCGCCACGAGTCGCACGTACTTCTCGCCCGAGAGGTCGAGAGTCTCGTAGCTGTCAGGGTCATAGTCGTAGGTCACCCACATCTCGGCCACGGCGGGCAGTGAGGTCAGCTCAGACGACTCGTCAATGGTCACCGTGCCGCTGCCGTCAACCGTAGCATGGGTATAGAAGTGCATGTTGGTGACGAACGGACTGCCTATCTCTCGCGGCAGACTGGCATTCTCGCCCGTACCACCAATCTCACTCAATACCACGTTGCGGTAGTTGATAGCCACCTTGTTCTCCTTGTTCACTACGTGATAAACGTGTTGGAACACCGGCGTGATGATGGTGTGCTGGGCTGTTGTATAGTCTTCGCCTTCTATTGTTCCATTGGCAGCCTCACGGATTGTGCTCAGGTTGTGCATGGCGTATGTTTTCTTCAGCTGCTCGCCGGTCTGCGAGAATTCCTCGTCCTCGAAACGGGGCACAAAGCGGTAGTGGACGGGATTCATATTATCCTGCACGAACATGAACGTAGCACCCGAAATCTGCATCATGTTATGGCTGCGACCCTCGCGCTCTACTTTGACATTGGGGGCTGCTTCCAACTTCAGAGAACCTTCTGCGGTGATGGGTTCGCCGCTGGCATCATACTGCATCGTCATATAGGTTCCAAGTTCACGGCTCCTTATGCGTATGTTATATGGGTCGAAACCGTCCTTGCCCTCTTTGGCATATTGCTCGGTGAGGGTCTCCTTGGAACTCTCTCCCTGCGAACCGCCATAGACGTATCCCATCTCCTCGTCAATGTCGGGGTTGATGGCGAGGTTCCACAACAGAGGGTCAAGCGGGTCTGTGTAACCTGCTTTGATAGAGCCGCCGGAGGGAGTAAAGGTACTCTTGTCGGCGGTATAGACATCGTCGGCGACGGTATTGTTATCTATCACGTCGCCATTGGCTTTCGCCAATTTGTTATTCTGCTCTATGAAGTATTCCAGCGTCATGTCCTGGAAGTTGTCCTTCACGGTGTAGGTGATGAAGATGTCGGGGTGGTTGGCATTTGTAGGGAGAATCCTGTTTCCTTTTGAGTCTTTGAGCTTAACAACATCCTGTGTAGCGATGTTGTCGATGCATGTCCCCAGGTCACTGCCTCTAGTAACAACAGGAAGACCTTCATCGAAAGTGTATTTGTAGTACCCGGATGCTTTCTTGATGCTTGCCGTGCTGGTACCGACAGCAGAGTTGCCAATATAGCACTGGTATTCTGCCACCATCGGACTGTTGTACTTGGTGATGGCTGCCTTCAGTTCTGCTGCACCAGAACCATTAGGATAGGGCCAATACTTCACCTCCCACCCGTGGTTATCAATGAGGTGGACAGCAGGTACAAGAGGTGAGCTGATAATCTTGAACTGTTCACCGGTGTTGACGGTCGAGAAGTAGGCTTTTTCCGGATATGCACCTCCTTCACCATCAGACCAATGATATCCCTTTAGGAAATCATCGTGTTGATAGACTCCACCCATCTGGCGCATCTGTTCATTCGTCAGTGCTTCCTGCACTTTAGTGGTATTCTCTCCCGGTTTCCATGATTTCATACCGGTGTATGTAGGATTCTCCTTAAAGTTATGTTCCAGGGTGCGCACGGTACGTGCATTGAGGTCGGTGATTTCATGTGTTCCCAGTCCGTCTGTATAGGTGATGGGACTGCTGGTGACGAGCTTCATGTCGTGACCCGATGACAGTACCATGTATTCCGTTGACCAGTCTGAGGTATTGACATCTGTGCTGTTAGTGCCGGTATGCTCGGTTCCCGCGGTAATAGAATAAATCTTATCACCTTTGGCTTTGATGTTAGTTCCATCAATCAATGGCTTTGCATAGTATGGTGAGCGCAGGATGGTACGCACGCCCATAGTGGTTGACTGCCCGCCCGTCTCCGTGCCGCCTGATACAGGACCGTACGTAGTGTAGAACGAGTTAGGCATGGTTTCGTCGGCTTTCTTTCCATCAATAGTAACATTGTCCAGGTCGCGGTTGGTGTTGTTGTTATGGTTAATGATGCGCAGACGGTAGGGGTCGCCGCCGGTGAAATACCACGACATGCGGGTACGAAGGTTTGAACCCGTGGCGAAGGCATTATCGCGCGTGGCTTGGTTATAGACGTAGAAATGGCTGTTACCGTTACACTCAGGGTAGAGTATGCCGTTCTCTGTCCAGTTCTTTGAGTCAAACAGTATCTTGTCGGCACTCTCCTCATAGTATTTCGTACCGTGCTGGAACTCCAGGTTGTATGGCACCATTGTGCCGGTGGGGTAGCCCCATTCGGTTAACTCGGTGTTGATGGCGTATTGACCGTTGTCAGAGTAGCGAACGTAGATGTCGCTTTCTGTTCCCAGTACGGTGATGTTACCCGATAGGGTATGGTCTTTCTTTCCGGCTTCGTTGTTAGTTGACATTTCGGTAAGCGTTGCCTCGGCATCGGCCTGCGCCGTAGCGAGGCTGGTATAGTAGCGCCATGTACCTGCTAATGGCGAGCGTATCTCGTCAGGCACCCGGGGGGCATCGCCTGTCTTCTGTGCAACGGTGTATTGGATGACGTCGTTGCCCTGGTTGTCGATGATGTGGTAGGTGTAGTCGGTAAAGCCGGTTACCTCTTCGAAGGTGACGTTACACTCCGTACGGTCGCTGTAGTATGGTGAGCGTACATTGCTGACACTGTTGGCAATCTCCGACTTGTCGTTGCGAGCAATCTCGATGGTGTAATCGTCGCCCCTGAAACAGAGGTAGTAGAAACGGTCGCGTGTACCTACGGCAGGAATCTTGGCGTTGGTACCCACGAGCGTCAATCCGAGTTTGCCGCTCTGACTGCCTGGGCGCAGCAGGAACGAGTAGTAGGTGCCGTTGAAGATGGCCTGCGGGTTCCATGTCGTGGTGGCGTTCATAGACACGTCGCGCGACTGGCCTTCGCGCCACACGTGCTTGTTGCTGATGGTGATGGCGTAAGGGTCGTTGCCTGAGAGCTTCCACATCATGTAGTCTTGCTTAGAGGCATTGGCACCGAGGTTGTTCGGGTCGTAGTTCTTCGAGCACCATACGGAGTTTTCGCTATTACTGCTGCTGTGTATGCGTCGCATGAGGTAGCGCTTCGTGCCGCCATTGTCGTAATAGATGTAGTACCATGCATTGCTGTTGAGCTTCAGATGCGGGTAGTTTGTCGGGACGTAGTCGGGGTTGTAGTAGTAGCCTACATATACGCGGTCGTTCATTGTCACCTGGGCGTAGGTGGTGATGGCTTTGGTTGCAGCGGCAGCGCGGTCTGCAGCGGTCTTGGCGCTGGAGTAGTTGTAGGCGTCGGTCTGAGTGGCAAAGAAGCGGTAGCTGTCTGCTTTCGTCGGGTCAATGAGCGGCGACATCAGCTCTTCTGGCATCTCAAGCCGTGTGGAGAGGTCGGTGACCGGCGTGACGCGGGTAGAGCGGGTAGGCATGTTGCCGATGCCGTTCACGATGAGGTAATGGGTCAGCGGACGGGGACGCAGCTGGCAGTCGGATTCTTTGGCGTAATTGCTGCTGGTGGATCCGGCATCGGTGTAGTTGCACTGTCGTATCCAACCGTTGTTAGCCATAACGAGCACCTGTGCGGTCTGCCCATGTACCAGCTCACTGAACAGTCGGTATGGGTTGGCGGTGGTACCGTTGATGAGTGCCCAGCGGCGCACGCAGTCGCCGGTCTCGCTGTCGGGAATTGCCCAGATGTTGGAGCCGTCGCCGCCCACGCCGTTCTGTGCGGAGAGGAAGTATTCGGTGTTGTAGCCGTTATGCAGCACGATGCAATAGGGGTCGGGCGTACCATCGACGGAGCCGAGGGTCCACAGATGGGGCGGTGATATAGGGTTAGGCTCGTTCTTCACGTCTTTGTACATTTCATAGTAGGTGTGCTGACCGTCAAGCGGAGAACTGGCATTCTTGGTCTTAGTGCCTGCATCGTTGTGCCACATGACATAGTTACGCGCAGTCTCCGTACCGGTGTTGAGCAGGTAGGGTGTCTTGCCTGTCAGGTCAACATGCACGTCCTCACTGCCGAAGCGGATCATGTTGTCGGGATTGTATTCATATTTCACGTAAACCGTCATGCCCGTGGTGAACTCGGTAGAGACGAATTCCTGAGATGGGGTATAGACGTTGTCAGAGAAGCTGATACCAAGATAGTATGTGTAGTTCTTTGCCAGCGGACTCTTATAGGCGTATGGCAGGTCGGGGCGGATGTCACCGGTATAGTAGGTACCGGAGATGGCGTTCCACACCTTTCGTCCAGTCATGTCAATGAGCTGGAAGTTGACATTGTTGCTCTGTGGAGTCTGTGCTGTGAAAGTTACCTCGTTGAACTGCGGACTGGCGGGTGAGTCTGCATCTGCATCGTAGTTCAGTAGATGAAAATCGTATGTCGCGGCATCGTCACCACCTAATACCACAAACTGCTTGTTGGCGTAAGAGGCTGCCGCAAAAGCTTCGGCATCCACTAATTTGTAGCTGCCGCCGTCAAGTACCACGTAACGGTCCTCCGAGCAGTAGCTCTTCAGCGTGAGACCGTAAGGGTCACTGCCTGTCAGAAGGAAAAGGTTGCGAACGTTCTTTCCGCCGTTAAGGGCTGATGTCTCCTGGGTGATGCTGGTGAAATCGACATCGGCCTGCATGTAGTTGCTGCCCACCTTGATGTTGTAGATGGTGGTGGAGCCGGCAAGGTCGAGGGTAGCTGTCGGTACGTAGCCGCTGACATATATGGTCTTGTTGTTGTCGTCAGGCAGACGGAAAGAAGCCGAGGCATCGCTCTTGTCATCCTGCACGCCATACATGAAGTCAGTTGCCAACGGACTCTTGATGCTGGCGGGCACAGCAGGTTTCTTACCCGCCAGGCCGTTGGCCGTAGCCGTGGCGGCTATCTCACCGCTGTGGTTTACTACTTTGTAAGTGTATTCCTTCCACTCACCAAAGGTGACCTGAGCCAGCGGGTCGTAGTAGCTGTCAATCTTGTCCTGACTGGCAAGACGGGTGCCGTTATTGTTGAAGAGGGCGTAGTAGTAGTTCTGGTTGGTGGTGCTGTTGGCCACGAGACGGTACTGACCTGCCTTGCCGCCACCTAAAAGCATCCAGTAGGTAGTGTTATTGTCGAGCGAATAGTTATTGCCCGAACCGTTCAGTGTGGAAGAAGTGCCTATGGTCTTGGATGTGCCTTTGTTGGTGATGGTGACACGGTATGGGTCCTGTCCTTTGATAGTCCAGGCATAATGTTCATCAGCTGTCACATCGTTGGAGGGGTTCAGCGTGGCGGTACCGCTGTCATTGTCGTAGACGTATTGGTCGTTGAGGGTCATGCCATACTCAATGTTGCCGTCGAGTTTGGCTTTGTTGGCATCGGAGGTGGAGTAGCGTACATAGACATGGATGTCTTTGTCGGAGGGGGAGGGGTAAGCCGCCTGAAAGGTGGTTTCGGCAGCGAGTGGTGTTCCGCCTTGTGTGGTTGCATAGGTGTAACTGTCTGCCAGAGGCGAGCGGAACTCGTCGGGCAGCGAGATGGCGCGCTCGTACTGGCGCTCAAAGAGCGGACGCTTCTGTGTGAGCACTTCTATACCGTCGTTGGCAATGATGTGCCACGTGACGTAGCGCTCGTTGAACTCCTCCAAGAGCCAGTAGGCGGTGGGGTTGTTCAGCGACTCAGCCTTGTCGGCACGCAACTTGAACGGCTCGGTGGGTGTACCATCGTTGTAGTCGTAGTGCAGGAAGCCTTCGTTGGTCTGCACGCCACCAGCGGCGGTGTAGTCCAGGCGCGAGTTGAACCAGATACCCACATAGTCGTTATCGAAGTGCTGTATTAAGAACTCATGCCGTTTGAAAGTGTTCTCTTGATTTCCCCATTTCACCGGCACATTCTGCATCTGGCTGTCAGCGTTGTCAGCAATAGTGGAGTTACTGGTAAACTTATTGTTGCTGGGCTGCAGGTACTGGGTAGGGTTGCTGACAGACTGCATGTAGTAGTTGCCCGTCTCATCATTCTTGTAGAACTTCACCTTGTATTGGTCGGTAATAGTGTAGGGCTGGTCAATCTGTGCCGGGTTCTGGTTGTTGTACTTCAGCACACCGCCGTACTTGTTGGTCAGTACGTAGGTCTTCTCGAGGTCAAGGCTGAAGGCATTGGTAAGGAATTCGCGCTTGGCTTCCTTCAGGGCACTCCATGCCGTCTGGATAGACGACAGACGCTGGTAGAGGGTGGCCGTGCCGCCATCGATGTCGGCTTTGATGTTGGTATAGGCATCGTAGGCAGTGGTGTAGGCGGCAAGCAGGGCGTCAATGTAGCTTTGGTTTTTTACTTCATAATTATTCGTACCCACCTTGGCATTGTAGTAGATGCGCCACACCTCGTCAATCTCGTTCTTCAATATCTCCAACGGACGCCAGGGAATGACCGTCCACTGGATGAAGTTGTCCTTGGTGCCTTTCTGTCCGTCATCATACACAGGGGTACCACCACGGTTGGAACGGTTAACAATGAGGTATGACTTATTTGTGACGTCAGGGTCATTGCCATTGGCACGCACAAAGTGGAAGAACACGTTGCCGGTATTGCCCACAGGCAAAATCTCCTTCAGATAACCCTGCTGGTTGACGCCGCTGGTTGTCGTCGGACGGTTGTCGCCGGTAAGCGTCTTAGTTGACATGCCCCACTTCTGGTTGGCAACCTCGTCAGAACCTATATAGGTCTTATAGGCTCCGTTGGCTGTCTGCGTGTAAACGAAGATGCGCGCACCTTCCTTCTTGAAATAGAACACCTGCGTCAGGTCGCTCATGTCGGCAGCCACAGCACTCACTCCTGTCCGGTCATACCTGAAAACCGGAGCTTTGCTGGCCAGGTTCAGGCCGTTGGTGGCGGTATGACGAATCCAGTAAGGGGTATTACCCGTCAGGTCGATGTCGCTGGCCGGCACCACCCAACTGTCAGCCTGGCCCCACGCCATGTTCATCACGCTGCCGACGGTCATCATCAGCAGCAGTGTCATCATGCGGCGCAGTAACGTGGCCGCTGCGCCTCCGGCCCTTTTCTTTGTTCCGTTATGTCGAATTACTTTCATGTCGTTGTCTGTCGTAACTTTCACTGTCATGTTGTCAGTCGGTTATATTTTACGCGTATGCAGGCGCGCCTACTTGCGCGTGCATGTACAATTTAATTTGCAAAAGTACGAAGAATTAACGGAATGGCAAAATATTTACAACAATAAAACGCCTTTTTAACACAAAACAAGGGCGGAAGGCTCCCTTAGGGCATCGATTTGGGCCTTCACCACAAGGCAGACGCATCTTGACATCTTGTTTTACGTGTTACTAACGCATGGCCTCATGCGTTAGTAATGCATAGCCTCATGCGTTAGTAATGCGTGACCTCAGGGGTATAGACGAAAAAGGGAATGCCCCGTAGGAGCATTCCCTTCCACACATTACGTTAAGAAATTTATTTACTTTGTCTCAAGAATCTGCTTGGCAATCTCGTTCTCCGGGTCGATGGCCTGCAGCTTAGTGGCATACTCCTTGGCTACGGGGGTGTTCTCCAGTACGATGAAGTTGTAGGCAATCATGTAGCGGTAAGACTCGATGATACGGGCACGCTCAGTAGCATCCTTCTCAGCACGCGGCTCGATGAGTTCGATGAGCTTCTCGTAGTAAGGCTTGGCCAGTCCCAACTTAGAGTCGGGGTCCATCTGGGCATTGACACGGGCACGCATGAAGGTAGCATACTCCACGGCATTCTCATACTTGTTGGCCAGGTCGCCATAGACGGCATCGGCCTCCATGAAGGCAGCCTTCTTGGCCTCGGCATCGGTCAGCGAACCACCATGCTGCATGTGGAGGGTAGCCAGTCCGGCCAAATCCATAGCAGTGGGCTTCTCCATATTGGTCAGGTAGTCCTTATAGTGCTTGATGGCATTGGGATAGTCCTCCTTGTTCTTGTAGGCATCAGAGAGCTGCTTCACGACACCGGCACGCTTGGCCTTGTTGTCCATATCCTCCTGGGCCAGAGCCAGCTCATACATCTCGATGGCCTTCTCGGGCTGCTTGGCACCGGCGTAAGCATTGCCGTAGTAGGTGTAGTCGTAGTAAGAGAACTTGGCGGAGTCAGAGTGGTGGAACAGCTTGTCGGCATAGTTCAGGGCCTCGTCGAACTGCTTGAGCTCGGTGAGGTTGAAGAAGGCCAGACGGTTGAAGGCAGCATGACGCGGATTCTTGCTCAAGCCAAACTTAGCCACCTCAAGAGCCTTGTCGTATTTCTGTTTGAAAAAAGCGGACATAGCATAGTCGCTGAGGTCGCGCTCTTCCATCTTGCTCTTGTCGGCCTTGTCGTAGGCAGCCAGCGCCTTGTCGAACTCGTTGGACATATAGTAGATACGGCCTGCGAGGGCATCGACAGCCACGTCAGGGCGCTTCTGGCGCAACTCGTTGAGCTTGGCAACGGCACCGGCGGGACTGATCTTACGATAGACATTGGCATACTTGTAGTAGGCGTCCGGGTTCTTGGGGTCTACATAGATGGCCTGCTCATACTGTGCTGCAGCACCACCACCGTCGTCAGCCACGGCTGCAATGTCACCCAGCAGAATGAAGGCAGGAGCACACTTGTTCTTAGTGGCCTGCAGAGCATAGTTGGCATACGTCTTGGCATTGGCAGTATCTTTGGCCTCATAGAAGGCACGACCGAAGGCCACCAGATTCTCGGCATTCTTCTTGTTCTTCTTGTAGAAGTCCTTCATCTGCTTGTCCAAGTCGGTGGGTTTACTACTAATAATCTTTTTCACGACATCAATGTCGGCGTTCGTGCCTGTGGCTTCCTGAGCCATGGCAGTAGCGCTGAAGCCTGCGGTCAGCGCTGCGATGAATAGATATTTGATTGCTTTCATAATTGCTTATGACAATTTTGGTTAGACAATGTTTTTTCTATAAAGACGTTTATCGTATTGAAAAGTTTACTTTTTTATTGTTTATTCACAATCACCTCGCGGGTATTGATGGCAGCCTGGATGGGCAGCAGTCCCGACTTGAGGATAATGGTCTGGCCTTTGGGCAGGCGGCAGAAATGGGCAAATCCGGAGGGCAGACCGCTACGCGGCTCGTTGAGCAGGGCATAGATGGTACGGATGAGCGGATATTGCCCGGTATATAGGTAGTACTGATAGGGGGCCCAGCTGTTGGAGGCTGTGGCTGTCTCCATCTTACTGACCTTCATGACTCGGATGTTCTTCTTGAAGGTGACATTGGTAGTGTCACGGCTGTCGTTGAGCCAGTTGGAACCAATGATGCCAAGGGCATTGGGATGCTGTTCGACATAGTCGACGACGGCAGCACTGGACTTAACGGCTCCGATGTTGGGGGCCTTGATTTCCTGACCTCCGAGGATGGAGTCTACACACCAGCGCACGGTGCTGGAGAGCGGATTGTCGAAGACGACGTCAATCTGGCCCAACTGCGACTTCGGGTAGATGTCCTTCCAGTCGCTATGCTCGCCTTTGAGGATGCGGCGGAAGTCATTGACGGTGATACAACTGTCAGGGTTGTCGTTGTTGACGATGATGGCCAGCCCGTCGTAAGCCAAGGGGATGGTACGGGGTATGTACTTACGGTCCTTCAGGTTCTGGCGCTCCTTTTCCGTGAGGTCACGGGTGGTGAAGGCAAGCCATGTCTCCAGCCGCATCAGCTTCTGGATGGCTTCCTGTTCGTTGGTGTACTGAGCCTCAAGCGTGTCGAGTACGTTGTGGTAGAGGAACACGTCCAAGGCCTCGTTGAGAATGGGACTGAAACTCTCGTCGGCCGCGAAATAGCGGGCGGCCTTCCGATAGTCCTCCTCTGCTTTAGTATTTTTAGGCTTGTTCCCACAAGCGAGGAACAAGCCTAAAATGAGTGTTAATCCAATGAAATTGAATGTGTTCTTATTCATATTACTGAAGTCTGAAGGTCACAGGCAGCGTGTACTTTACACGTACAGCTGAACCATTCTGCTTACCAGGAATCCACTTCGGCATGGACTTGGTTACACGGACGGCCTCCTTGTCGAGTGACGGGTCAACAGACTTGACCACCTTCACGTCGGTGATAGAACCGTCGCGCTCAACCACAAAGGTCACAATGACACGACCCTGCACACCATTCTCCTCGGCAACCACCGGGTACTTGATGTTGCTGGACAGCCACTGGAACAGGGCCGACTGACCACCGGGGAACGACGGCATCTGCTCAACGACGTCGAACACCTTCGTTTCTTCTTCCTTCGGGGGCTCCGGCTGGGCAATGACTTCCTTGGCCTTCAGCACTTCGCCTGCAGCCTCATCATTACCTTTCACGTCGAAGGCACCGATGGCGGTGTTGGTCTTACTCAGGTCTTCCTGCGACTTGATTTCTTCCTCCGGCTTCACTTCATCGTCCTTCTTGATTTCAGGAGCGGTGAACTTCACCGAACTCTTCACTTTCTCGACTTCAACTTTCTCAACCTGCGGTGTCTCCTTGCGCTCCACCTTGGCCTCTTTCTTCTCTGCCAGCTTGGTCAGCTCGACGTCGGTCTCGATTGCCACATTCTGCTTCATGGCGTTCTGGACGACACCGTTGACAAAGACTACAAGAGCGATGATGACGGCAATGGCAGCCATGGTCAGCAACGACCACAAGTTACGCTTGCCGGTTTCTCTGCGCAGTTGATAAGCACCGTAAGCCTGGTTCTTACCCTCAAATACAAGGTCAGACCAGCTGTTGTCTATTAGATCTATCTTTGACATAGTTCTCTTACGTTTTTAGGGTTCGACATTGTTACTTGACACCTGCCTTTTCGATAAGTTCCTTATCCTCAGGGCCAATCTTATCAATGACATACTTATCAATACTGCAAATCAGCATCTCGTCGAGAGCCTGGATCATGTTGTCGTAGGTAGCAGTGTCCAAGGGGCGGATGATGACGGTCAGCGTCTCAATCTTCTGTCCGTTCACCTCACCCTTCTTCAACTTCGACAGGGCCTCCTGATACTGCTGGTCAGTCATGGTGCTGCCATAGGCACTCTTCTTGGCATCCAAATCCTGCTTGGCCTTCATAATCATAGCCACGGGATTGTAGCCTTCCTCCACGGTGTGGCGCATCAACACGTCGCGAATGCCTTTGGCACCGTATGAAGTCTCCTTGACACAAGAGGGATCCTCGTAGTTGGGGAGACCTGCCACGTACCAAATCTTGTCGTCAGCACCCAGATAGAGCGTCACGGTGTGAGAAGCCTTCGTCACAGACTTGTCCTGCTTGTCGACATTCTCATCGTTGCTCGGCATCGTCAACTGCATAGCCTGTGGCTTAGCCAGAGTGGTACACAGCATGAAGAAGGTAATCAGAAGCATCATCATGTCAACCATAGGCGTGAAGTTCACGCGGGTATCCATTTTCTTCTGCTTGGATAGATTCTTTTTTGCCATAGTTTATTCCTCCGATGCAGTTTTAAGATTTGTAATCAACTGGTAACGGTTCTCGTTCATGTCCTGCAGCTCAGACATCATGGCCTTGATGGTCTTGTAAGGTGTCTTAGCATCGCACTTGATGCAGAGCTTGATGTCAGGATTAGCATCACGAGCAGCCTTTACCCACTCCTGGAACTCACTTTTTCCACCATCGATGCTATCGGTGGGGATACCCAACGTCTGGATTACTTCTGCCATCTTCTCAGGCTCCAGGCTGAGGTATTCAGCCATCTTGCTGAGAGGAGCACCGATCATAGCATCCTCACGGAAATGCTTGACCTGGGTGGCATTGAGCGTGATACCGAACTTGTCGGTCACTACATCCAGCATCTCCTGCATGTTGTTCTTATTCTCGGAGCCGACGTAAATCCTGCCTTCCGGGCTGACCAGAATGTTCAGGACGTCGTTCTCAGGAATCTTTACCTCAGAGACAGAGCTTGGTGTGGTCACCTGGATGGGCTCCGGCGTGAGGAAAGTAGAGGTCAACATGAAGAAACACAGAAGCAGCGTCATCACGTCTGACATGGGGGTCATGTCAATCCAGATGTCTTTTTTCTGTATTTTAATCTTTGCCATTCTAAAACGGTTTTAAATAGGTTTTAAAAAGAATGGTTAAAGATTAAGCCTCGTTGTGGGTTGAATCGTAAGTAGCGGCGATAGTAAAGCCAATCTCATCGAGGGCGTAGGTCAGCTTATCAATCTTGTTAGAGAAGAAGTTGTAAACAACGGTAGCAACCCAAGAGGTCAAAATACCAGATGCCGTGTTCACAAGGGCCTCAGAAATACCGGCAGACAGAGCCATAGAGTCAGCACCACCACCAGCAGACAGAGCCTGGAACGATCCGATCATACCGAGCACAGTACCGAACAGAGCGGTCAGGGTACCCAGAGATACGATGGTAGCAACCATAGGCATGTTCATCTGAAGGGTAGGCATCTCCAGCTGGGTAGCCTCTTCGTGAGCCTGCTGAATCTTGGCAATCTTGGCAGCCTTCTTCAGTGTGTTGTCACCTTCAACGGTCTGATACATATTAATAGAAGCCAGCACCACGTTGCCTACTGAGCCCTGCATCTTGTTGCAGAGGTTCTTGGCCTCGTCGAAGTTCTGGTTCTTGATAGCAGCCTTCACCTGAGCAGTGAACTTAGCCAGATTCATCTTACCAGAAGCAGCCTTGATAGCGAAGAAACGCTCGAAACCGAGGCAGATAACGGTGAACAGCAGGGTAAGGATCAAACCTACCACGAAACCTCCCTTATACACAGTACCTAACAGGTTGGCGGGATGTCCGCTACGGTCGCCACCGATGAAGTTGTCGGGGTTACCCATGACGAAATACCACACGCTGTAACCAGCGATACAGCAGATTGCGAGGATGATCCATGCGTCCTTAACACCATTGAAGCCCGATTTTTTAGCTGGGGCTGCAGCCTTTGTTGTTGTTGCCATAAAAAATAATTGTTTTTTTAGTTATTAAATAAATAGAGTTTATATATGTTTCTGATTTAATGTTAATTAGCCTTCGACACACAATCGCTGTATGCCCAAAAGGCATTTATCTTTCGGCAAAGATAGCAAATTCAGACGGACTAACCGCCAATTTAAGAACTTTTAACTTGATATTTCTCAATTATTATCGAAGCAGCCCCAGCACCTCCTTGATTCTTCGCATGGCCTCGACAATGTTTTCATCGCTGGTGGCATAGCTCATGCGGAAACACTCCGGATCGCCAAAGGCATCGCCGCCCACCGTGGCCACATGGCCTTTTTCCAACAGATACATAGCCAGGTCGGTGCTATTGTTGACGACAGAGCCGTCAGGGGCTGTCTTGCCATAGAAACTGCTACACTTGGGGAAGAGGTAGAAGGCACCTTCGGGAACATTGACTTCCAGTCCGGGAATGTCCTTGGCCAGCCGGACGATGAGGTCACGGCGACGCTCAAAAGCCTTGCGCATTTCCTCCACACACTCCTGACTGTCGTTATAGGCAAACTCTGCCGCCTTCTGACTGACGGAGCACGGGCCGCTGGTGTACTGTCCCTGCAGTTTGTTGCACCCCTTCACAATCCATTCCGGAGCGGCAATATAACCGATGCGCCAGCCTGTCATAGCATATGCCTTCGAAACACCGTTGACGATGATGGCACGGTCCTTCATGCCCGGGAACTGCGCAATGGACTCATGGCGACCAATGTAATTGATATGCTCATAAATCTCGTCGGCCAGGACAAACAGGTCATCATGGCTCATAATCACCTTGGCGAGAGCCTCCAGCTCATCCTTCGAATAGACGCTGCCCGTAGGGTTGCTGGGCGAGCAGAGAATGAGCAGACGCGTCCTGGGCGTGATGGAGGCCTCCAACTGCGCTGCCGTCATTTTGAAGTTCTGTTCAAAACCTGCCTCCACAATGACAGGACGACCGCCAGCCAGGAGCACCATCTGGGGGTAGCTCACCCAGTAAGGGGCGGGAATAATCACTTCGTCACCAGGGTTAATCAGTGCCATCACGGTGTTGCAGACACTCTGCTTGGCACCGTTAGACACCAAAATCTCAGCAGGAGAATAGTGCAGATGATTCTCGCGCTCCAGCTTGCGGGCTATGGCCTGACGCAGATCGGGATAGCCGGGCACGGGCGAATACTTGGAGTAGTTCTCCTCGATAGCCAGTTTAGCTGCCTGTTTGATATGATCCGGGGTATTGAAATCTGGCTCACCGACGCTCATGTTGATCACGTCGATACCTTGTGCCTTCATCTCGGAACTCTTTTGCGACATTGCCAAGGTTGCAGATGGTGCAAGTCTTTGCAAACGGTCAGATAATTGTGCCATATTTCTTCTTGTTGTATAGTATTTGGCTGCAAAAGTAAGCAAATTATTCGTCATAAAAGAATAATTGCGTCACTTTTTTCTTTTCATCTTTCATTTTTCATCTCTTCACTTCAAGTGGAGGGTATGTCCCATGCGTTCCTTCTTGGTCCTCAGGTAGCGCAGGTTATACTCGTTAGGAGTAGTTTCTATAGGCACGTTCTCCACAATTTCCAGTCCGTAACCCTCCAGACCGACTCGCTTAACGGGGTTGTTGGTCATCAAGCGCATCTTCTGCACGCCCAGCTGCCGCAGGATCTGTGCTCCGCAACCATAATCGCGTTCGTCGGGCTTGAAGCCTAAGTGAACATTGGCATCCACGGTGTCCAGTCCCTGTTCCTGCAGTTTATAGGCGGCTATCTTGTTCATGAGTCCGATGCCACGCCCCTCCTGCTGCATATAGACGATGACACCACGACCCTCCTGTTCAATCTTCTGCATGGCCTTGTGCAGCTGTTCGCCACAGTCGCAGCGCTTAGACCCCAAGATGTCGCCGGTCATGCAACTGGAATGGACTCGCACCAGGACGGGTTCGTCTTCACGCCATTCGCCCTTAATCAGTGCCATGTGCTCCAGTCCGTTCGACTTCTGGCGGAAAGGAATCAGCCGGAAGTGGCCCCACTCAGTGGGCATATCCACTTCTTCGCCCTTCTCCACGAGGCTCTCCTTTTTCAGACGATAAGCTATCATGTCCTTGATGGTGATAATCTTGAGGCCATGCCGGTGAGCAAACTCCACCAGCTGCGGCATACGGGCCATAGTGCCGTCATCGTTCATGACTTCTATCAGCGCACCAGCAGGGTATAGGCCACTCAACTTACACAGGTCGATGGCTGCTTCCGTATGGCCCGAACGACGCAGCACACCGTTATCCTGGGCGTATAGTGGACTGATATGTCCCGGGCGGCCGAACGTTTTGGCCGTTGATGCGGGGTCGGCCAGTGCACGGATGGTAGCTGCCCGGTCGTGGGCGGAGACACCGGTCGAACAACCTTCTATCTTGTCGACGGTGACGGTGAATGGCGTACCTAACAGCGAGGTATTGTCCTGCACCTGATGGGGCAGGTCGAGTTCCTGGGCCCTGCTGATAGTAACTGGAGCGCACAGCACGCCGCGGGCATTCTTCAACATGAAATTCACCATCTCCGGGGTAATCTTCTCTGCTGCACATATCAGGTCACCTTCATTCTCACGGTCTTCGTCGTCAACTACGATGACAAATTTCCCTGCCTTGAAGTCCTGCAGGGCTTCCTCTATTGTATTCAGTTTCGTCTTTTCCATATATGTATTATACCTTAATATAATAAATACTGCATTTATTCTTTATTCGTCTTGTTCCTTGATGTCTGCTACGATGCTGCCTTCCTTCTGCAGGTCTCCCAGGTTGATGACACGCGGTATCAGTTTCTCGTTGACATGCAGAATGTGCTGCAGGTCGCGATACAGTCTGACGCGGAACCGGATCATGCGGAAGTAAAAGAAGATGCCGGTGGGCAGGAAGATGCCCGTCACGGCGTTGAGCCACTTGCGCCTGAACGGCCGCGTGTGGGCGTGAGTGGCAATGACGGGGAACTGATTCAACTTCATCAGCACATAGTTGCTTTTGGTGTACGACAAATCTTCGATGGCCACCTCCAGTGCTTGGTATATCTTCGCAATCTCGTTGTCGTCGCCTGGGCGGAAAAACACCTTGATGGGGTTGGGCCAGCGCAGCAGTTTGTGTTGTTTCATGTACTGGTCTATCTCCAGACTGACATTCCCCAGCAGCTCGGCATCAGTCAGATACTTCGGGTCGTCGATAATCACCTCCTTGCGGGTGATGTAGCGCTTGGTGCGGAGTCCCAGCATGCGCATGAGCATGTTCTTGTACAAGTCGATGTTGAATACCACCGAATCGTTGTTGGCCTTATAGGTAAAGAAGACAGCTATTGGCGACAGCACCGCTGTGCCCAGCATCTTGCCGAACCATACCGTCCAGTTGTCGTCGCGTGCCATCTTCATGCCTGTGCTGTCAAGGATATAGAATATGATAAACACGATGACCGAGATGATGACAGGCACACCTAACCCACCCTTCCGGATGATGGCGCCTAACGGTGCACCGATGAAGAAGAAGATAAGACACGACAGCGACAGCGTAAACTTGTTGATGGCCTCCATCTGGTGCATACGGTCCTCACGATTCAGGTAGAAGGAGTAGTCACGCTTGTATTCAAGGTCACGTTCTGCAGCCTGGGCATCCGTTGACGCCGCCTTCATGACCATCTGTTTGCGTTCGGGCGACAATTTCTGGTAGATGGAGTCAATATCGGTGTCCTTACTCTGGGCAACACGGATGGCTCGCAGCGAATCATTCTTTTCAAGTGCAGGCTTATAGAAGGTGCTGAAATGGGCCTCCTTATAGAACTGATGACCTACGGAATCATTGAACTCACGAATGGAGTCCAAGTCATGGAGTATCTTGTTCAGTCCCTTCGAACGGGCATCACTCGAGATGCCTCCAATCTCAGCCATGTCGAAACCGCTATCGAAGTCGAGAACGATACGCTTGGTAGAGAACGTCTCACGACGGTAGGGCACATTCGTAGCCACACCCATGCTGGACTGCCGCATGTTTTCAAACCACTCGCCGCTATAGAGTGTCAGCAGCATGTGTTTCTTCTCTTCTGTAGCCTGTATGCGTCCTGAGTCGGCCAGAATGATGGCAGCATCCTCATAGCTGCCGTTCATACGGTATATCATGATGCCATACAGCATTCCCGTCTCCACGTCTTTTTTCTGCACATACAGGTTTGAGCCGGGAATACCGTCATAGAAGATGCCTTCAGGTATCTCCACCTCGGGATTCTTCTGTTGCATCGATATCAGCAGCTGGCGGAAAGAGATAAATGCCTTCGGGCCTATCACCTCCTGGAAATAGAACGAGAGCCCCGATATCAGTATCACGATAACGATGAGCGAGCGCATGGACTGCAACAGCGAGATGCCGGCAGCCTTGATAGCCGTCAGTTCCGAACTCTCACCCAGATTGCCAAAGGTGATAAGCGATGACAAGAGGATAGCCAACGGGAAAGCCTGCGGCATCAGCATCAGTCCCATGTACCAGAAAAACTGTGCCAGCACGTCTAACGACAAGCCCTTGCCAATCAGTTCGTCCACATAGCGCCACAAGAACTGCATCATCAGCACAAACTGGCAAATGAAGAAGGTGGCAAAGAAAAGCAGACCGAACTGCTTGACGATAAATATGTCTAATTTCTTGATACGGAACATAAATCAGGGTGCAAAGGTACGAATTTTAGTTGAAAGTTGATAGCCGACAGTTGATAGTTTTTCGGACAGGCTGTTAAAAATCGTTTAATTCCAGTCCTTAACGTCCAACTGCCACCCCCCAAAAGTCAACTATTAAAGTCCGCTCACCCTGTGCAGCCGCTCCAGATTATCGTCCCAGATGCCGCGTAATTCGCTTTCTTCGTCATCGTCGGCAGCATAATCGGTAATCAGCAGGTTCAGTTCTCCTGTCAGTTCACTTTTCTCGATACGCATCTCCCAGTAAGCCTCTGGAGTATCCTCATGGTAGTCCCACAGGAGTCTGATATGGTCAAATTTTTCTATGTCTATCACGCGCGACTGCTTCGTATCGCGCTCTGTCCAGGGATGCCCCCACGTGAAAGTCAGCGTGTCACCATTTTCCGTCACCTTATCGGCCAACCATTTCTGAAGTCCTGCCGCATTACTGATCATGTTCCACACAATCTTTGGTGAATTGCTCGACAACGGGTATTCTATGACGAGTTTCTGCATAGTCTATAATATTGAGAATTGTTATTCATTATGTTATTGACTTTGCAAAAATACAACTTTTTTTCCAACGAACAACGTTTTTTTCGAAAAAAGTTTGGGAAGTTGAAAAAAATGTATTACCTTTGCACCCGCTTAACAAAACAATGGCGGGGTAGCTCAGCTGGTTAGAGCGTCGGATTCATAATCCGGAGGTCGAGGGTTCGGGTCCCCCTCCCGCTACGAAAGAAATACCTTGCGAACGAGTTGTTCGCAAGGTATTCTTCTTTTTTCCTAGTTGCGGAATACGAGTCCATCGCCAAACTCGTCAATGACGATAGGTTTGGTGCGGTCTACCTGATCGGCCAGAATCTTGCGCGACAGGTCGTTGAGCACCAGATGTTGGATAGCCCGCTTTACGGGTCTGGCACCAAACTCAGGGTCGAAGCCTTCCTGTGCCAGATACTTCACAGCCGCATCTGTTATCTGAAGCTGGATGCCCTGAGGTTCCAGCATATCAGTCACCTTCTGCATCTGCAGCCGCACCACATCGGCTATCTGCTCCTGCGTCAGTTGCTGGAAGGTGATGGTCTCGTCGATACGGTTCAGGAACTCTGGACGCATCGTCATACGCAACTGTTCGCGAGTGGCATTCGAGGTCATGATGATGATGGTGTTCTTGAAGTTGGCCGTACGGCCCTTATTGTCCGTCAGCCGACCGTCATCCAACACCTGTAGCAGGATATTGAAGACATCGGGATGTGCCTTTTCTATCTCGTCGAAGAGTATCACCGAGTAAGGCTTACGGCGCACGGCCTCCGTCAGCTGCCCACCCTCGTCATAGCCTACATATCCCGGAGGTGCACCGACCAGCCGCGAGACGGTATGCTTCTCCTGATATTCCGACATGTCGATACGCGTCATCATCTGCTCGTCATTGAACAAGTATTCAGCCAGTGCCTTGGCCAGCTCCGTCTTACCGACACCCGTGGTACCGAGGAAGATGAACGAAGCGATAGGACGTTTGGGGTCCTGCAGTCCGGCACGCGAACGGCGAACGGCATCAGAGACTGCCGTGATGGCCTCGTCCTGGCCGATGACTCGTTTGTGCAACTCCTCTTCCAGATGCAGCAGTTTTTCACGTTCGCTCTGCAACATGCGGGTGACGGGAATGCCCGTCCAGCGTGATACCACTTCGGCAATATCGTCGGCTGTCACTTCTTCGCGCACCAGCGAATTACCACCCTGTGCCGATGCCAGCTGCTGCTGTATGCGCTTGATGTCATCCTCCAGCGTTTTCAACTTCGAGTAACGAATCTCTGCTACCCTGCCGTAGTCACCCTCGCGTTCAGCACGCTCAGCCTCCAGCCGCAGACTTTCCATCTCCTGTTTGTCCTGCTGAATCTTGTTGATGAGTTGGCGCTCACCTTCCCACTTGGCCCGGAACTGCGCCTCCTGTTCGCGGAGTTCGGCAATGTCCTTGTCCAGTTGGGCAATCTTCGGTTCGTCGCCCTCACGCTTGATGGCCTCGCGTTCTATCTCCAGCTGGGCCAGTCGGCGCGTAATCTCATCCAGTTCCTCAGGCACGCTGTCACGCTCCATGCGCAGCTTGGCAGCAGCCTCATCCATCAGGTCGATGGCCTTGTCGGGCAGAAAGCGTTCTGAGATGTAACGCTCGCTGAGCTGCACAGCGGCGATACAAGCGTCATCCTGAATACGCACCTTGTGGTGGTTCTCGTAGCGCTCCTTCAGTCCACGCAGTATAGAGATGGCCGACAGTTCATCAGGTTCGTCGACCATAACGGTCTGGAATCGGCGCTCCAGGGCCTTATCTTTCTCGAAGTATTTCTGATACTCGTTCAGCGTCGTGGCACCGATGGCCCTCAACTCACCACGTGCCAGTGCGGGCTTCAGGATATTGGCAGCATCCATCGCGCCCTCGCCACCTCCGGCACCTACCAGCGTGTGAATCTCGTCGATGAACAGGATGATGCGACCCTCGGCCTTCGTCACCTCGTTGATGACCGACTTCAGTCGTTCCTCAAACTCTCCCTTGTACTTCGCACCAGCCACCAGCGCACCCATGTCGAGCGAATAGAGCTGCTTGTCCTTCAGGTTCTCAGGCACGTCGCCCCGCACGATGCGTCCAGCCAGTCCCTCGACAATGGCCGTCTTACCCGTACCGGGTTCCCCAATCAGTATGGGGTTGTTCTTCGTACGGCGACTCAGAATCTGCAACAGACGGCGTATCTCGTCGTCACGTCCGATGACGGGATCCAACTTACCCTTGCGGGCCAGATCCACCAGATTCTTGGCATACTTCTCCAACGACTGGTAGTTCTCGTCGGCCGACTGCGACTGCACTTTCTGTCCCTTACGCAGTTCCTGGATAGCCAGCAGCATGTCTTTCTCCGTACATCCGGCATCCTTCATGATGCGCGACGCGGTGGAGCCGACACTTAGCAGTGCCAGCATGACAGGCTCTACGCTCACGAACTCGTCGCCCATCTTCTGGGCAGTCTCCTGGGCGCGCAGCAGCACCTCGTTGCTCTCGCTCGAAAGGAAGGGCTGCCCGCCCTGCACCTTGGGCAAGTGTTTGATTTCCTGTTCTGCCAGCATCTCTATCTGCTGACCGTTCACGCCGAGCTTCTGAAAGATGAAATTCGTCACATCCTTAGCCTTGTCCAGTACTCCTTTCAATATGTGTACGGGCTCTATGGCCTGCTGACCATTCAGCTCTGCCGTGTTCACAGCCTGCTGCACGGCCTCTTGTGCTTTGATTGTAAACTTGTCTAATGTCATACGTTTGTCCTCCTGATTTTATTGTTTCTAATAGCAGATGGACAAACAATGTGCCTGACGCACAATAACTGCCAAAGTGACATTTGCCTGCGCCATTCTGTCGGTTTCAGTTCATCAAGCTTTAAGGTGTACCGTGAGTTGTGGAGATAGCTCCCGTCACTTATCCGGATAGCCTCTATGCATCATGCAGACGGCTCCCATACCCCTATGCAGACCGCTCGCATCACGTATGGAGCCTATCTCCATCACTCACGGATGACGTTCGCGTCATGCACGTTTGCCTACCATTTCAAGAAAGGAAATCCCCGGCTCAGCAGGAGCTTGAGTCGGGGATTATTGGGGTCTCTACCTCTTACATGTTGACCTCTACGGTATGATGGCCAGCGGAATAGGGGATGACGGTGCCCTGAACAGGCTGGCCGTCGAGCACGATGCTTTTCACGCCCTTCTGCTGTCCGTTGGGATGGATGCAGATCTCATAGTCTGCCTCGCGGAACTTGCGGCTGACAGTATAGTCGGAAGCCGTCTCGGGCAGACAGGGATCGATGCGGATGCCATCGTAGTCGGGCTTGATGCCGAGGATGAACTCAGAGACGGTGTACCACATCCAGGCAGCAGTGCCCGTGAGCCAAGAGTTCTTACCCTCGCCGGGACGGAAAGCATCCTTGCCGGCTACCATCTGACAGTTGACGTAGGGCTCCACCTTGTGCAGGGTCTGGTATTTCTCCTCTACATAAGAGGGCAGTATCTTGGCATAGTGGCTCCAGGCATCGTTGCCCCGACCGGCCAGACACTCACCGATGATAACCCACGGGTTGTTGTGGCAGAAGATGCCGGCGTTCTCCTTGTAGCCCTCAGGATAAGAGGATATCTCGCCATACTCGTAGATGTATTTGGTGAAGGCGGGGTTGTTGAGCACCATGCCGTGCTCGCACTCCAGATATTTCTTGCACGAATCAAGGCTCTTGGCTACCAGGCCTTCCTCCGCACCGATTTCGGCCATCGTACACCAACCTTGCGACTCAATGAATATCTTGGCCTCATCGCACTCGTGAGAACCGATTTTGTTGCCGAAGAAATCGTAGGCGCGCAGATACCACTCACCATCCCAGCCATGCTTCTTGACAGCTTCAATCATGGCGTCGACAGCTTGCTGCATGCGGTCAGCCTCGGCAGTATTCCCGATCTTTCGGCAGAGAGCCACATAGTCCTTGCCTGTGACCACAAAGAGCCCTGCAATCATGAGCGATTCGGCCTTGGACCCCTCACTCTTGTTCTCGGTGGTCTGGAACGACTCGTTGGGGTCCCACGAGAAGCAGTTCAGGTTCAGGCAGTCGTTCCAGTCGGCACGTCCGATGAGTGGCAACATGTGGGGGCCGAGGTTCTTGACGACGTGGTCCATCGAAACTTTTAAGTGTTCGAAGAGTGTCACCTCCGTGCCAGGCTGATTGTCGAAGGGCACCATCTCGTCGAGGATAGAGAAGTCGCCAGTCTCCTTGATATAGGCCACGGTGCCGAAGATCAGCCAGCAGGGATCGTCGTTGAAGCCACCGCCAATATCGTTGTTGCCGCGCTTGGTCAGCGGTTGATACTGGTGGTAACAGCCACCATCAGGGAACTGTGTCGACGCAATGTCGATGATGCGCTGTCGGGCACGTGGTGGAATCTGATGGACAAAGCCCACCAAATCCTGGTTGCTGTCGCGGAAACCCATACCGCGTCCTACCCCACTCTCGAAGAAAGATGCCGACCGTGAGAAGTTGAACGTCACCATACACTGGTACTGGTTCCAGATATTCACCATACGGTCCAGTTTGTCGTTGCCGGTCTTCACCTTATATATATTAAGGAGAGCATCCCAGTATTGGCAGAGTTCAGCGAATACACTGTCCACCTTCTCGGTGGTGTTGAGACTATCTATGAGGGCGTGTGCCTTCTCCTTGTTGATGACCTGTGGGGCAGAGAATTTCTTGTTCTGTTCGTTCTCTATGTAGCCAAGCAGGAAGACAAAGTCCTTCGATTCGCCAGGCTGCAGCGTCACCTCGATGTAGTGAGAGGCAATGGGGCTCCAGCCGTGGGCGTGACTATTGCGAGGACGGCCCTCCATGACAACCTGCGGGTCGGCAAATTCATTGTACAGACCTACGAACGATTCACGATCGGTGTCGAAGCCCTGTATGTCGGCATTGACATGATAGAAGGCATAATGGTTGCGGCGCTCGCGATATTCCGTCTTATGGTAGATGGTGCTGCCCTCGATTTCCACCTCGCCAGTAGAAAAGTTACGTTGGAAATTCTCCATATCCGTAGCAGCATTCCATAGACACCACTCCTCAAACGAGAACAGTTTCAGCTGTTTCACCTCATTCGACTGATTAGTCAGCGTGAGTTTCTGCACCTCAGCCCATTTCTGCAGAGGTACGAAGAAAAGCACGCTGGCCTCTACCCCATTCTTGCGACCCGTGATACGGGTATAGCTCATGCCGTGACGACACTCGTAGAAGTCGAGCGGTGTCTTGCAAGGCTTCCAGCCCGGGTTCCACACCGTGTCGCCCTCCTTGATGTAGAAATAGCGTCCACCATTGTCCATCGGTACGTTATTGTAGCGATAACGGGTGATGCGACGGAACTTGGCATCCTTGTAGAACGAGTAGCCGCCAGCCGTGTTGGAGATGAGCGAGAAAAAGTCCTCGTTTCCCAGATAGTTAATCCAAGGCCAAGGGGTCTGCGGATCAGTGATGACGTACTCGCGATGTTGGTCATCGAAATGACCATAACGTTTCTGTTGTTCCATAACCTATAAATAGTTTAATGTTTCATCATTTTTTTTATTTCGCCATTGGCCAGCCTGATGATGTATATGGGGCCGAAGTCATACAGCACCTCATCATATCCTGATATGGACGGTGCTGCGACAGCCGTAGCGCCACCCATGAAGTCAAAGGAGGCCGCACCATTGGCATCCACAGCCATATTCGTCAATGGTTTGTTCATCAGTTTGGTGCCGTCGGTATTGGCATGGAAGAGCGTTGCCGCTGGTTGCGACGTGTTGGTCAGCGACGCGTTGCCGTCGTATGGATAAGCCCAATGGCTGGCTTTGGAGGTGTTGTATTGCGTTTCGTTATTAGCAGAGATGATGACGTAGTGCATTGTGGGATACTGGTTGGGAACCGTTTCCGTCGATATCCAGATGTCCGGGTCGAAGTCGATGTGGAAGACGACGATGCCACTGCCTGGCAGACTGGTATCCCACCCTTTCTGCTGGCGGTTCTCCACGAAGTAGTATTCGTTTTCGTAGCCATCGTTACGTACTAAATAAGCCTGCTGCTTGTCACCGAGTGCCGCCATGTTGCTGACGGTCGTCGCCGATTTCAGCTCCGTGGGCGTGAGCCATCCCATGAGCCAGCGCTCGTGGCCCGAATAGTTGGGCGGACAGAAGCCACTGCCGTTATTGTTCCCGGAGTCCATCAGGTCCCAGGCTCCCACGTATTTAGTAGAGCCGTTGTAGAAGTCCGGCATTCCAAAACAATGGGTATATTCGTGACAGATGGTGCCGAAGGAGCCGTAGGTGTTGTTACTCGACAGCTCTTGCAATGCACAGTAGCAGTCTACCGTCCAGGTCTTGCCATTGGCATCGGTCACTTTTCGCGGAGAACAATACTCACTTGAGGTGCCGTCTATCCTGTGCTCGCTGAGCCACCACTGGTGGGGCCAGATAGCATTTACGCCGCCACCGAAGCCGCCATAGCCGCTCCCCTTGCCGGCAAAGATGATGAGCAGCTGGTTGACAAAGCCGTCGCCATTCCAGTCGTAGAGGCTCCAGTCGATGGTTCGCTGTTCCAACTGGTCCATGATGTCGATGACCAGGTATTGCGAGTTTTCGTCATTCTCTGATGTACTGCGGTACTTCTTGCGGTTGCCAGGCAACTTCACATAGTGCAGGTCGAACGTCACCCGGAACTGTCCGTTGCTCTGGTCGTAGAAGTAGTCGTGGACGGAGCCCTTGAATGGGGCCTCGTCCAATCCCTTGGCGTTGAATATCTTGTTCCACTGCAGCATGGTTGCCGCCTCGTCACCCTGGAAGGCATAGTCGGCAAATTCAGCCATGACCACCAACTGGTGCCGTTCGCCCTTGTAGAAGTCACCGCCGGGCTGGCGTTGCTGGCCATTGGCAGCTCCACGCGTAATGGCCGAACGCGGCACTCCGCGCCGACAGCCCTGTGCGGAAATCTCCTGAACTGCTGTTGTCAGCATAGCCAACAACAGCAGTGCGGTAGCAAATTGATTACTGTTCACTTTTCGGTTTTCACTTACCACCCTTGGGGCACCAGGGCTTCAGCTGTTTGAAGAAATCATTGCCCTTGTCGTCAACGAGAATGAAGGCGGGGAAGTCCTCGACGTCAATCTTCCAGATGGCCTCCATGCCTAATTCGGGATATTCTACGCACTCGATGGACTTGATGCTCGACTGGCTCAGCACTGCGGCCACGCCACCAATGCTTCCCAGATAGAAGCCGCCGTGCTTCTGGCAGGCATCGGTAACAACCTGCGAACGGTTGCCCTTGGCAATCATAACCAACGAAGCGCCCAACGACTGGAACTCGTCGACATACGGGTCCATACGGTTGGCCGTCGTCGGACCCATCGAACCACAGGGATAGCCCTCGGGCGTCTTGGCCGGACCGGCATAGAGCACGGGATACTTCTTGAAATACTCGGGCATGG
>CAMOQW010000008.1 GCA_946623195.1 uncultured Prevotella sp. | reverse complement strand
CGGCTCACTCCCAGTGAGGTTACGGCTCACTCATGACGGGGTTACTCGTTCTGCTAAAGCTTCTCGCCGCATTGCGAACAATAGCGGTCCTTGGCGCGCACCTTACCGCCACAGCGCGGACAACGGCCGTCCTTCGGTTTCTCCTTCGTTTCGTCGATGATGGTAGCCGTAACGATGCCGGTAGGTACGGCGATGATGGTGTAGCCCAGCAACATGACGAAGGCTGAAAGCAGACGGCCAATCGCCGTGACTGGCGTGATGTCGCCATAGCCCACCGTGGTCATGGTGACTATGGCCCAATAGACTGAGGTGCCCAGGTCGGTGAACTGGGTGTCGGGCTGCCCGTTCTCCACCATGAACATCAGCGTGCCCAGACAGGTGACCAGAATCAGCACAAACAGGAAGTAGACCGATATCTTGACCAGGCTCTTCTGGAGTGAGCGCATCAGCAGGTAGCCCTCGTTGATGAAGCTGAACAACTTGAAGATGCGGAAGATGCGGATGAAGCGGAACGAGCGCAGCAGCAGCATGTAGCGTGCGTTGGGCAGGAAGTAGGAGAGGTAGGGCGGCAGGATGGACAGCAGGTCGATGATGCCGAAGAAGCTCAGCACGTAGTCGCGCTTGCGTGGCGAACAGTAGACACGGGCTATATACTCGACGGTAAAGAAGAAGGTGAGCAGATATTCCAGTATCATCAGTACCAGCTGGAAGGTATGTGCCAGCGACGGCACTGTCTCGATGAACGAGATGATGATACTCAGCGAGATAGCCGTTATCAGGACGATGTCGAAGAGGCGGCCCGCCGGGGTGTCTGCCTCGAACATGATGTTATAGAGTACCTCTTTTTCTAACCAATGGGGTTTAGTCATATTCACGGATGTTTGGTTTTGATTGCAAAGTTAAGCATTTTTTTCTGTACTTTCGGCCTTCCTGCGTAAAAAAGAAACGAGTTTCTTTCGTCTTTAGCGTTTTTTTCGTACCTTTGCAGCCAAATTGTCAACATAGTAAATAGTAAAACAGTAAAACGAATGGCTTATACACGTTTGACCGCTGCTGAGGCAGCAGCGCTGATTAAGAATGGTGAGAACATCGCCATGAGTGGCTTTACACCGGCTGGTGTGGCTAAGGCAACAACCAAGGAACTGGCCAAGTTAGCACTTGCCGAGCATGAGGCAGGCCGTGAATTCAAGATGGGCATCTTCACGGGTGCCAGTACAGGACAGTCTACTGACGGCGACCTGGCTAATGCACAGGCCATCAAGTATCGCGCGCCCTATACCACCAACCCCGACTTCCGCAAGCATGTCAACCTGGGTGAGATTCCCTATAACGACCTGCACCTGAGTCACATGGCACAGGAGCTGCGCTATGGTTTCTATGGCGATGTGGACTGGGCCATCCTGGAAGTGTGCGACATCGAGGAGGCCGGCGACGACTATCATGTGTTCCTGACCGCTGCAGGCGGCATCTCGCCCACGGCAGCCCGGTTGGCCAAGCATGTCATCCTGGAGCTTAACTCGTTTCATAACCCTAATGCCAAATTCATCCACGACGTCTATGAGCCGCTGGACCCCCCCTATCGCAAGGCTATTCCCATTGAGCACGTCGGCGACCGCATCGGCAAGCCCTACGTGTCGATTCCCAAGCAGAAAGTGGTGGGCGTCGTCGAGTGCAACATCCCCGACGAGGCCCGTGCCTTCAAGGACAGCGACCCCGTGACGGAGAAGATTGGCTACCTGACCGCTGAATTCCTGGTGGAGGAGATGCATAAGGGGCGCATCCCCAAGGAGTTCCTGCCCCTGCAGAGCGGTGTAGGTTCTACGGCCAATGCCATTCTGGGTGCACTGGGTGCCGATAAGCACGTGCCCGACTTCAACATCTATACGGAGGTGATTCAGAACTCGGTGATCGACATGATGCTCACAGGCCGCGTGAAGGACGCTTCTGCCTGCTCGCTGACGGTGTCGAACGAGTGTCTGATGCAAGTCTACGACAACATGGACTACATGAAGCAGCACCTGACGCTGCGACAGAGCGAGATTTCCAACTCACCCGAGATTATCCGCCGACTGGGCGTCATCGCCATCAATACCGCCATTGAGGCCGACCTCTATGGCAATGTCAACTCCACGCACATCAGTGGAACAAAGATGATGAACGGCATCGGAGGGTCGGGCGATTTCATACGCAATGCATACCTGTCCATCTTCACCTGTCCCTCGACGGCCAAGGGTGGCGTCATCTCCAGCATCGTGCCCTTCGTCAGCCATCAGGACTCCAGCGAGCACGACGTCAACATCATCGTCACGGAGCAAGGCATTGCCGACCTGCGCGGCAAGTCGCCTGCACAGCGCGCCGAGTGCATCATCGAGAATTGTGCCCACCCCGACTATAAGCAGTTGCTGTGGGACTATCTGAAGATTTCGAAGATGGGACAGACACGCCACAACCTGACGGCAGCTTTCGCCATGCACGACACGCTGGCACGTAAGGGTGACATGCACCTGACGGACTTTGCAGAATATGTGAAATAAACCAAGAAGGGGGCCACGGCCCCTTTCTTTTGAATAAGGAGCAGACGATGACGATTAACGAGATACAAGACGAAATCATTGACGAGTTTGCCGGATTCGACGACTGGATGGACAAATACCAGTTGCTGATAGACTTGGGCAACGAACAGCAGCCCTTGGACGAGCAGTACAAGACGGAGCAGAACCTGATAGACGGTTGTCAGAGCAGGGTATGGCTGCAGGCTGACTGTGAAGAGGGCGTGGTGCGCTTCACGGCAGAAAGTGATGCCTTAATCGTGAAGGGTATTGTGGCGCTGCTCATCCGGGTGCTCTCCGGACATACGCCCCAGGAAATACTGGATGCCGACCTTTACTTCATCGACCGGATAGGACTCAAGGAGCATCTGTCGCCTACACGCAGCAACGGTCTGCTGGCCATGGTCAAGCAGATGCGGATGTATGCGCTGGCTTACCTGGACTCTTCATACCGGTCGAGCAATCCTAGATAGTGCTTGCGGAAGTCGCGCCAGTGATAGTAAGGCCACATGTCTGTAGCAATAGGCAGCGTGGCCTCGTTTTCGTTTAGCAGCACCTTGAAGATGACATCTTTGTCGTGGGGGTTCTCGCGATAGAAGATGAATTGGATGTTGCTGGCCATGGGGAACACCACGCAGGCCCACCAGCCATTGGTCTCCAGGTCTTCAAGGTTCCTGGTCTTGAAGTCGAAACCGTTGATGCCCAACAGGCAGGCTAATGGCAGGATGACCGTTTCGTGGCCGAAGCGCAGCTGGATGCCGGGGCGGGGCAGACGGAGACAACTGTCGGCCTCTTGAATGATGTGGCGCAACAGCCCTCTCTGCGAATAGGGCTGTTTCCCTCCGTTCAGCAGTGAGGGCCCGTGCTGAATGTACCACCAGGCATTCTCTATTTGCCAGAAGTTGTGGATTTCCTCGTGGGTGAAGAGGTTGATAAGTTGGATACTGTCGTTCATGTGGGTGTTCTGCTGAATCAGTCCTGTCTTGATGAGGTAGTAGTTCAGCCATTGTTCGCTGACTTCCTGGCGGGCCGAGTCGGCATTGGTGAAGAGCATGTCCATGAGTCGCGAATTCTGCTGCCGTGTACGGTAGAAGTCGTTGTAAACCTGCTGCGCGTGTTTTGACTTGGCACTGTCGCGCAATACCTCGTCCTGGTGGTTCATGTACCACATGTCCTGCTTCGATGCACTCATGTCTATCTGCAACTGAGGGTTGAGGGCAAGCATCTGTTGCAGTGCTGCACCCATTGACAGGATGCAGCGGTTGATGACGGTGCTGCGGGCATCGACGTGGGCACTGCCTTCAAACACCTCCGGGAAGCGTTCCATCATGCGGCGTGCTATGTTGCGCTGCTGTCGCTTGCCAATGCCTGTCAGGTCGCCCCACCGGCCTTCTGAGTCGGCAATGATATCCTCCAGTTCGCGCTTCACTATCTTGCCGGTATCGGTGAGCAGTCCTAAGCTGTCGGCATGACATAGGTAGCGATAGGGAATATCGTAGCCCTTGCGCTGGTTGAGATAGCGTGAACCATGACGGCCGTAGTGGGAAATGTAGAAAGGACGCTTGCCTGCGGGGGCCGGCGTCATGTGGGGCTGTATGCTGTCTGGATAGATGCAATAGTTGCTGGCTGACAGATTGCGGTTGCGCGTAATCATCTCCAAGGCTGACGACTGAGCCCTGACGCTGCTAATGGCCATCAGACTGCAAACTGCGGCGGTCACCCAACGCCCGATGGTGGTCGTTTTATTCTTTCTCATACGCATCCAGTTTCTTTAGGTAATACTCTTTGAAGTCTTTCCAATGGTAGTAGGGTTCCAGGGCACTGCCAATAGGCAGCGTGGCTTCGTTTTCGTTGAGCAGCACCTTGAACAGCACATCGGTGTCGCCGGGATCTTTGCGGTAGAACACAAACTGGATGTTGCTGGCCATCGGAAATATCTTGTAGTTAGCCCACTGCTTTTTAGCCAAAGACTCCAACTGGTCGGTAGCCAGGCCGTAGCCGTTCAGGTTGAGGAGACAGGTCAACGGCATCACCACCGTTTCATGGCCGAAGCGCAGTTGGACACCCGGCTTGTCCAGCTTGATACAACTGTCGGCGTCCAGGATGATTTTGCGTAGCAGGTTGCGCTGGGTGTAGGGTTGCGTGCCTCCGTTGATGGTAGAACCGCCGAAGGCAATATACCACCACGCATTTTCTTTCGTCCAGTTGCGATACACCTCTTCATCTGTAAAGAGGTCGTAGAGGGTCAGCTTGTTGCGCATATCCGTGCTCTGGATGTTGCTGGCTACCTTGAACAGGTAGTAGTTCAGCTTTCCGGCATCAACATGCTGCTTGACATAATTCATGTCGTTGAAGAGAGAACGCATCAGCCGGTCGTTCTTCTCGTGAGACCGGGCAAAGGCATCGTAGCGCACCTTGGTGGCCGAGTCCATCTTCTGGCTGAACAGGTGCTTGTCCTGTTGGTTCAGATAGTACATGTCGCGGTGGGTGGCATTATGGTGAATCTTCAGCTTCGGATTCTCACGTATCAGTTGCATCAGAAAGTTCTCCATCGACAAAATGCAGCGAGTCACCGTGGTGCTGCGGGCATCGATGGTTGTCTTGCCCTTGAAGACTTCTGGAAACCGCTCCATCATGCGGTGGGCTATTTGCTGCTGCTGCTTGGCACCCAGTGGCGTCAGCTCGCCCCATTTGTTGTGGGCATCGTCGCGAATCTGCTTCAGCCGCACCAGCACATCGCGGCCCAGGGGTGTCAGTTTGCCGGCACTGTCAGCTGATGCCATTATCTGGTAGGGAATCTCATAGGTTTCAGGCTTGTTGTGGTAGCGAGAACCATGACGTCCGTAGTGCGAGATGTAGAATGGCTTCTTCCCGTTGGGTGCCGGTGTCAGCCAGAGTTGCTTAGGCCCAGGATAGGCCAAGTAGTTACTGGCAGAAAAGCGGATGTTCTGCCTGATTTCTTCTTTGATGGTGGTATGTTGTGCGCTGACTATTACTGGCAGGTTGCTGGCAAGGGCCAACAACCCTATCAGAAGCAATTTTCTCATAACATATATTAATTTGTGTGCAAATATAAGAAAAAATATGTATATTTGCAAAAGAATTAAACAAAAACTATCAATTATGGCGAAGAATCGGAGCTTGCAGGATGATGATTGGTTGTTGCTGATGCAGGTTTATCTGCAGGAGCCCATAGGTATGAAGCCCTTGTACAGCCGTGCGTTGGTGGAGCTGGGCTTGGAGCTTCATATTTCCCCGCAGGAGCTTTTTGCCCGCCAGTGTGATATTGCAAACAGAGAGACGACTCGTGTGCAGCACCTCTGGCAGAAGTATGGCGAGAAACCTGGGAAGTTGAAGCGGGCCGTGGAAAGGTTGCGCCGGATGAGGGACCTTGGCTCGAATGGCGACTTCTATGATGGGGTGGAGGTGGAGGAGACTTTCGAGCACGACTTCCGCCCGTTGGCCGAAGACCATCGACTGATGCCTGTCATGTTGATTCTTATTCTCGACCTTTACTTCCGCCTGACTCCTCTCACCATGGTGACTGAGACTCCTGAGGTGCAGGAACTGGCCAGCATGATGGGCATCCCTGCTCAGCTGGTCGTCGACGTTATGAAGGTTTTCCTGGGTTGTGACCCCTATTTGAACCGATACAGTGCTGTTGACAGTCCGTTGAGGGCTCCTTGTCAGCAGGCTTGGCAGCATTATGGCAATATTGACACCCAGCAGTTGGCTTCTTATGCCGAGCAATTGAAGGAATACTTCAAATAGTTTGCAGTTTTAGTTCGTAGTTCACCTTTTTTTTGTACCTTTGCCGACGAAATGGCTCAAGAGCAGATACAAGAACAGCGTTTGGCTCAGCAGCAGAAGCTGACGCAGACCATCACCCAGCAACAATTGTTGCAGGCTCAGTTGACGGAACTGCCTATTACGCAGCTCATTGAGCGTGTCAATACGGAAATGGACGACAATCCGGCCTTGGAAGTTTCCGATAATGATTGTTCGGATTATCCGGACGCTTCGGACACTTCGGACGCTCCAGCCAGTTCAGACGACTATGAGCAGGAGGAGCGCCAGTCGGCTCTTGACAGTGCGTTGGAGGCTATTGGCCGCGATGACGAGGAGCTGCCTGTCTACCCGGGGGGCAACTCTGAGCAGGATAGTCGCGAGGAGATAGCTTATGGACAGACGGAGTCGTTCTATGAGCAGCTTAAGGAACAAATGGGGTTTGTGGAACTGTCTGATCGCGAACGCTATATCATGGAATACTTGATAGGATCGTTGGATGACGATGGAATTCTGCGCAAGTCGTTGGACAGCATTACCGATGAGTTGGCCGTCTATCATAACCTGGAGGTGAAACCAGAGGATATATCCCATGTTTTGTCATTGTTGCAGCAGTTTGAACCTGCCGGCATTGGAGCGCGTTCGCTACAGGAATGCCTCCTACTGCAGGTGAAGCGCCGTGTTCCCTCGAAACTCAAGGAACTGATGCTGCTGACGCTGGAGAATTACTTCGAATTGTTCACCAAGAAACATTGGGAAAAACTGCAGCAGACACTTCAGTTGACCGATCTGCAGGCTGAGGTGCTCATCCGTGAACTGCGTAAGCTGAACCCCAAGCCAGGAGCGTCCCTCAGTGAGTCGGTTGGCCATTCGCTGCAACAAATAACACCTGACTTCATCGTTGATACGCAGGATGACGGTACTGTTACCTTCCAGCTGAACCACGGAGATATTCCGGAACTGCAGGTCTCGCAATCGTTTTCTGATACCCTGCGCGATTACCAAAACGACAAGACGACGATGAGCCGACAGATGAAGGAGGCACTGCTCTATACCAAGCAGAAAGTGGATGCTGCCCAGAACTTCATAGAGGCTCTCCGTGTGCGCCAGCATACGCTGACTGTCACCATGCGGGCCATTATACATTGGCAGCACCGTTTCTTTGAGGATGGCGATGAAGCTTCGCTTCGTCCCATGATACTGAAGGATATAGCCGAGAAGACCGGACTCGACCTTAGCACCATCTCGCGTGTCAGCAATTCTAAGTATGCCCAGACCCGCTGGGGTACCTTTCCGCTACGCTATTTCTTCAGCGATGGATATAAGACAGCTGATGGGGAAGAGTTGTCGACACGTGAAATCAAGTCGAAGCTGCGCGACCTCATTGAGGGTGAGGACAAACACAAACCGCTCAGCGACGATGCCTTGCGCGAACTATTGGCCCAGCAGGGCTATCCTATAGCACGGCGGACAGTGGCTAAATATCGTGAACAGTTAGGCATCCCCATTGCCAGGTTGAGGAAATAAACGTATGAAACGACAGAAAAAACTCATACTGGGCGCTCGCATCCTGAGCATGGTGTTTACACCTTTCTACCTACCTCTGGTCGGTATGGTGACCCTCTTTTCGTTCAGCTATCTGAACTTGTTTCCATGGTCCTATAAGTTACAGGTGCTCATTATGGTCTATGTGTTTACCATCTTGATGCCTACCATCATGATACATTTCTACCGCCACTATCAAGGATGGAACCTCATTGAACTGGGACATCGCGAGCGTCGTATGGTACCGTATGTCATCTCCATTGCCTGCTATTTCACCTGTATATACCTGATGCAGCGTATGCACATGCCACATTTCATGGGCAGCATCGTGGTGGGTGCCTTGACGGTGCAGATTGTGTGTGCCCTCATTAATGTATGGTGGAAAATCAGCACCCATACGGCAGCCATTGGCGGCGTGGGCGGTGCCTTGTTTTCCTTCGCCTATTACCTCGGTTTCAACCCCGTGTGGTGGCTCTGTCTGGTGTTTCTTGTTGGTGGTGTGGTGGGTTCCTGCCGCATGATCCTGCGCCAGCATTCATTATCTCAGGTGGTGGGAGGCTTCTGGGTTGGCTTCTTTTGCGCAGCCATTGCCATACTTTTCTTATAATGGTCGGAACGTCGAAACATAGAAATAAATAAAAGATAACATGAACCCTATTATTAGTATTATCATGGGCAGCACCAGCGATCTGCCCGTTATGGAGAAGGCCTGCAAACTGCTGGATGAATTGCAGGTCCCGTTTGAAGTAAACGCTCTCTCAGCCCATCGCACACCCGAGGCTGTCGAACAGTTTGCTCGTGGCGCCAAGGAACGTGGTCTGAAAGTCATCATTGCCGCGGCAGGCATGGCGGCCGCTCTGCCGGGTGTCATTGCGGCATCAACCACCCTGCCCGTCATCGGCGTACCTATCAAGGGAATGCTTGACGGACTGGATGCCATGCTCAGCATCATCCAGATGCCCCCGGGTATCCCCGTGGCTACCGTTGGTGTGAATGGTGCCCAGAATGCCGCTATTCTGGCTGTTGAGATGCTGGCCCTCAGCGATGAGGCCATCGCTCAGCGACTCAGCCAGTATAAGAGTGGTCTTAAGGCCAAAATAGAGAAGGCAAACCAGGAATTAGCAGAAGTGAAATATGATTACAAGACGAATTAGCACTGAGGCTCGTGTGGGGGCTATTGGCATTGGTGGACAGAACCCTATTCGCATCCAGTCGATGGCTACCGTTGATACCAACGACACAGAGGGTTGTGTCCAACAGGCCAAGCGCATTATTGATGCTGGTGGTGAGCTGGTACGCTTCACCACCCAGGGCACTCGTGAGGCAGAGAACATGAAGAACATCTCTGTCCGCCTGAAGGCCGAAGGCTATCAGACCCCGCTGGTGGCTGATGTTCATTTTACGGCTCATACTGCCGATGTGGCAGCACAGTACTGTGAAAAGGTACGCATCAATCCCGGCAACTATGTAGACCCGGGCCGTACGTTCAAACACCTGGAGTACACCGATGCAGAATATGCTGAGGAGCTGCAGAAGATTGAGCGCAAACTGGTGCCCTTTATCAATATCTGTAAGGAGCACCATACAGCTGTTCGCATCGGTGTCAACCATGGTTCACTCAGTGACCGTATCATGTCGCGCTATGGCGACACTCCAGCGGGTATTGTGGAGAGTTGTATGGAATTCCTGCGCATTTTCAAGCGTGAACAGTTCAACGATGTCGTCATCAGTATTAAAGCTTCTAACACTGTGGTCATGGTGACCACTGTGCGACTGCTGGTGAAAACCATGGACCGGGAAGACATGCACTATCCTCTGCACTTGGGTGTCACTGAAGCGGGTGAAGGTGAAGACGGGCGCATCAAGTCGGCAGTGGGTATCGGTGCCTTGTTGACCGAGGGCATTGGCGACACCATACGCGTCTCGCTTAGCGAGGAACCAGAGTGCGAGATTCCTGTAGCCCGCAAGCTTGTTGATCTGATACCTGAGTGTACTCGCTTGCGTCAGGAAGTAGAGACCGGTATCAAGGACGATACCATCACGCTGGACATCGATGCCCCCGATTGGGAGACCCTGCAGCTCAAGGCTGCCATGACAGTGGGCGCCCTGCTGATTGACAAGAAAGCTACCAAACTGGTCATCCATCACTCCTCCTATGACAAGGCGCGTCTCCTAGCCCTGGCCGATGCCATCCTCCAAGCAGCTCGCGTCAAGTTCACCAAGACCGAGTATATCTCTTGCCCAGGCTGTGGTCGTACGCTGTATAACCTACAGGAGACGATTGCCCGCATCAAGGCTGCCACTTCGCATCTGGTAGGTCTGAAGATAGGTATTATGGGTTGCATTGTCAACGGCCCGGGTGAGATGGCCGATGCCGACTATGGTTACGTAGGTGCTGGGCGCGGCAAGATATCACTCTATCGCCGGAAAGAGTGTGTAGAGAAAAACATCCCTGAGGCTGAGGCCGTCGACAAACTCCTAGATCTGATTCGCCAAGACCAGGAAACCATTTAGCGACATGAAGATTTGTGTATTTTGCAGTGCCAACCAGCAGATTGACGCTGACTTCTTCGAACTGACGAGAACATTGGGACATTGGGTTGCTCGTCAGGGGCACGATATTGTGTATGGGGGCGTGAATTGTGGATTGATGGAGTGCTTGGCGAAAGCTGTCCATGAGGCCGGTGGCCGTAATATCGGCATCGTTCCCCAAATAGTTGAGAAGGGTGATCGCACCTCAAAGTATGTCGATGTGGAGATTCCCTGCGACAATCTCAGCGACCGCAAGCAACTGATGCAGGACATGAGTGATGTCTTCATAGCCCTACCTGGTGGCATTGGCACGCTGGACGAGATTTTCACCATGACGGCATCGGCCACTATCGGCTACCATCAGAAGCGCATCATCCTATATAATATGAAAGGTTTCTGGAATGGCCTCGTCCGAATGCTCGATGACCTTCATGCCCAAGGTGTCACTCGAAAACACTGGCGCACCTACATTCGGGTGGTCAATAGTTTGGAAGAGTTGCAACAGCTGTTGGAAACAGAGTATTCTATCACCGGTTAGCGCAGTGTCAGGGCTGCGTTCTCTGCCGCCTCCATCTGTTCACGTTCGCCGGGCCCTTTGTCGTTGATGCCGCAAAGGTGCAGAATGCCGTGGATGATGACGCGGTGCAGTTCTTCGTCATATTCTTTCTGAAACAATTCTGCATTCGACCGCACCGTGTCTAGCGAGATGACTAGGTCGCCGTTTAGCATGTCGCCTTCGTCGTAGTCGAAGGTGATGATGTCCGTATAGTAGTCGTGACCCAAGTATTTGCGGTTTACCTCCAGGATGTGTTTGTCATCACAAAACAGGTAGCCCACTTCGCCCACCTTCTTGCCGTAGGTGGCGGCCACGCGGCGTATCCATGCCGTTGTCTCGCGGCGTTTGATGTTGGGGAATTTGACGTTTTCTGCTGAATAGGTAATCATTCTTTCTTTCGTTTTTTCGGTAATATTTGGTATCTGGGTATTTTATTACGACTGCTTCGGTAGGAAGTCAGAAACATCCACTCCGAAATGCTGCAACTCGCGCACCATGGTGCTGCTGATGCTGCTATATTGCGGTTCTGAATATAGCAATACGGTCTCTATGCCGCTCAGTTGGCGGTTGATGTCGGCCTGTTCACGCTCATATTCGAAGTCCTTGGCGCTCCTAATGCCTTTCACGATAAACCGTGCTCCCTGTTCTCGGGCAAAATCGACGGCCAGTCCGTAGTAAGCCTTTACGTCGATACACGGTTCGTGGGCATACAGTTCCTGAATAGCCTTGATGCGCTCCTCTGCCGACGGCATGTCGGGTTTATGCACCTGGTCTCCTACCACGCCGATGACCAGTCGGTCAAATAGTGGCAGTGCCCGTCTTACAACGTTGTCGTGGCCTATGGTAAACGGATTGAAGGATCCTACGAAAACGCCAACTCTGCGAATATTCTCTTGCCCCATACTTCACTCAAACAGGTTTGGTTCCATGATGTTTCCCGAATAAGGATTGCGCCCGAAATGCTTGTAAGCCAATTCCGTGGCCATACGGCCTCGTGGCGTACGCTTGATAAATCCCTCCATGATGAGGAAAGGTTCGTACACTTCCTCCACCGTGCCGCTATCCTCGCCGATAGCCGTGGCAATGGTTGTAATGCCCACCGGACCACCCCTGAACTTGTCGATGATAGTCAGCAGGATGCGGTTGTCTATCTCGTCCAGTCCGTACTGGTCGATGTTCAGTGCTGTCAGCGCTATCTTAGTGATGCCCGTGTCTATTCTGCCCGAACCTTTCACCTGGGCGAAGTCGCGGACGCGGCGCAGCAGTGCATTGGCTATACGCGGCGTACCTCGTGAGCGTCGCGCTATTTCCAATGATGCATCCGTTGTGATGGGCACCTGTAGGATGCTGGCTGAGCGCTCGATGATGCGCTGTAGTGTTTCCGGGTCGTAGTACTGCAGGTGCATGTTGATGCCGAAGCGTGCCCGCAGAGGAGCGGTCAGCAGACCGCTGCGCGTTGTGGCCCCCACTAGTGTGAACGGGTTCAAGTCTATCTGTATCGAGCGTGCCGACGGACCCTTGTCTATCATAATATCGATGCGGTAGTCCTCCATTGCCGAGTAGAGATATTCTTCCACCACGGGCGACAGACGGTGTATCTCATCGATAAACAGCACATCGTTCCTTTCCAGCGATGTCAGGATGCCTGCCAGGTCGCCTGGTTTGTCGAGCACCGGCCCCGATGTTATTTTGAAACCTACGCCCAGCTCGTTTGCAATGATGTTCGACAGCGTTGTCTTACCCAGTCCTGGGGGGCCGTGAAGCAGTACATGGTCTAGCGGTTCGCCGCGATATTTGGCAGCCTCAACGAACACTTCTAAGTTTTCCACCACCTGCTTCTGTCCGCTGAAGTCGTTGAAAGCCAGCGGTCGCAGTGCGTTTTCGAAATCCTTCTCGCTCGTACTCAGTTGCTCTTGTCTGATGTCAAAATCTCCATCCATGGTTTCTTTTTTGGCGACAAAGGTACGAATAAGCGGGAAGAAAACCAAAGAAAATTGGACTTTTCTTAAATTCCGAGGAATCCCTTGGATGATTGTGTTTTTTTTCCTAACTTTGCACGCAGTTAATGATAGCTAGACAATGAAGAAAGTATTATTAGTAGCTTTGGCCCTTGTGCTGACGATGACGGCGGAGGGCAGAAAACGTCAGCAGGTGGCGGTGCAGACCGACCGCCAGTATTGGACTACGTTGGCCTATCAGATGGCTCAACCCGTGCTGGAATGCATGGCCCGGGGGGAGTTGCAGCAGAAAATGCGGACGGAATTTTCGCCTACCTTCGACAACCGCAATCGCAAGGTGGTCTATATGGAAACCTTTGGCCGGTTGATGGCGGGCATCAGCCCGTGGCTTACGCTGCCCGATGATGACACACCGGAAGGCAAGCAGCGCAAGCAGTTGCGCGAATGGGCTTTGCAGTCGTATAAGAATGCCGTGGATCCTCAGTCGCCCGACTACCTCTGTTGGGGTGTGGCAGGCCAGAATCTGGTGGATGCCGCCTACATAGCCGAGTCGCTGTTGCGTGCGTGGGACGTACTCTGGCTGCCTTTGGACTCGGTGACCAAGCAGCGCTACGTCAAGGAGTTTATTGGTCTGCGTAGTATTGACCCGCCATATACCAACTGGCTACTGTTTTCGTCGGTCATTGAGAGTTTCCTGGCTAAGGCCCATGCCCCCTACGACCAATACCGTGTCAATTCGGCCATTCGCAAGGTCGAGGAATGGTATGTGGGCGATGGATGGTATGCCGACGGCCCTGTGTTTGCCTTCGACTACTATTCCAGTTATGTGTTCCATGCCATGTATTTAGAGACCCTTCAGGCCCTGATAGATGCCAAGTCGAACACTCGTTTAGACTATCCCAAATATTATGCACGTGCGCTGAAGAGAGCTCAGAAGTTCAGCATCATTCTGGAACGGTTCATCTCGCCCGAAGGCACCTTCCCCGTAATAGGTCGTTCGACACCTTACCGGTTGGCGGCCCTACAACCGCTGGCACTGATGGCATGGTACGGGAAACTCCCCGCCGAACTAAGTAACGGCCAGGTGAGGGCGGCACTGACTCGGGTGATGCACCGCATGTTTGACACTCAACAGAACTTCAACGACGATGGCTACCTGACCATCGGATTCTGCGGTCACCAACCCGAGACGGCTGACTGGTACACCAACAATGGGTCGCTCTATATGACTACCCTGGCCTTTATGCCCTTGGGATTGCCGGCCAGTCATCCGTTCTGGACCGATGCCCCCCAGCCTTGGACGCAGGTGAAGGCTTGGGGCGGGCAGCCGTTCCCTAAAGACCATCGTTGGGCAGACGATATACAGACAAGAGACAAATGGTGAATGAAATGAGTGAAGGAATTATTCGTAGAGAGCTCATGGCACTGATAGTGCTATTTGTTTTGCTACCTGTGAGTGTCGCGCAAGTCAGGGTGGTAGTAGAGAATAGTACCCAGCGGGTGAGACAGGAGGTGGTGGAAGTAGACGTAGCCTCAATACGCCAACAGTTAGGAATAGGTCATGGAGACACCTTCGTGGTGCGTAATGATTTTGGACAGGAAGTAGACTATCAGTTGACCTATGATGGTTTGCTCTTGCTGGATGTCTCAGTACGTCCCTTGGGAGTGGCGGCTTTCACCGTTGAGCGCGGTGTGCCTCGCCAGCCCAGATACTATGTCGGAGGACGCCACTATCCGGAGCGGAAGGATGATATGGCCTGGGAGAACGATCGTTGTGCCTATAGGATGTACGGCCCTGCCTTGCAGGGCACAGGCGAGCGTTCGTATGGTATTGACGTGTGGGTCAAGAGCACCCCGGATCTGGTACTCGAACAGCGCTATGCTGCCGATGCTGCTGGTAATATAAGGGAAGACTCGTTGCGCCGCATCGGACAGCTGGATAGAGCCCGTGAAGTCGATTTGTTCACTTCTTTCCATCTGGACCATGGCAACGGTATGGATGCCTATGCCGTGGGGCCCACCTTAGGGTGTGGTGCTCCTGCTTTGATGAAGGATGGCCAGCTGCTGATGCCTTGGTGCTATAGGAACTATCGTGTACTGGATCGTGGCCCGCTGCGCTTTACCGTTGAACTGGACTATGGCAACGAGCACCGTCGGGTGTCGCTTGACAAGGGTTCCAACTTCAATCGTATGACGGTGTGGTACGACAGCTTGCAAGGTGCCTCGGCATTGGCGGCGGGCATCGTCCTGCATGGCGGTCAGCCCGTCAGAGGGGAGGACTACGTGCTTTATGCTGACCCGACCGATCATCCACAGCAGCATAACTCACAGATATTCGTGGGTGTACTGTTTCCCGAGGGCATCAACGAGACCGCTGTCCTGACGGCCGCCGACAAGAAATCGAAACATGCCCTCGGCATCCGCCGTGACTACGATGGGCGTCCTTATACCTACTATTTTGGCGCTGCCTGGAGCCGTTACGACGTGCGTTCGATGGACGAGTGGCAGTTACGTGCCCGTCAGCAACTGGCTGACTGCCGCGAACCATTGTCCGTACACGTGCAAGAACCGCTTATCGCGCTCATCGACCGTGTGAACACCTACTGGCAGTCGCATCATGCTGCAGAGGAGAGGAGTTTCTGGGACCATGCCGCCTACCACACCGGCAATTTAGAAGCCTACCGTTTGACTGGCTATGAGCGTTATCGAAGCTATTCGGAGCGATGGGCTGTGCATAACCATTGGAAGGGGGCAGTTGAACCGGACCCGGCCAAGTGGAAATACAAACAGTATGGGGAGGGACAGGACTATGTGCTCTTCGGTGATTGGCAGATCTGTTTCCAGACCTACATCGACTTGTACTATCTCGAGCCGAACGACGAGAAAGTAGCCAGAGCCCTGGAGGTGATGGGCTACGAAGCCGACTCCAAGGTCAACGACTACTGGTGGTGGGCCGATGCGCTATACATGGTGATGCCCGTCATGACGAAGATGTACCGCTTGACGGGCGACAGCAAGTATTTAGACAAACTATACCGCAACATCTGCTATTCTGATAGCATCATGCTCGACCAGGAAACGGGACTCTATTATCGCGATGGCCGCTATGTCTATCCTAATCACAAGACGCAGGCGGGCTACAAGGATTTTTGGGCGCGTGGTGACGGATGGGTGTTGGCAGGCCTGGCTAAGGTGCTCAACGACCTGCCTAAGAAACATCGCTATCGCAAATTCTTCGAACGTAAGTTCCAGCGATTGGCCAAATCTGTGGCACAGTTGCAACAACCGGAAGGCTACTGGACGCGCTCCATGATGGACCCCGACCAGGCCCCAGGCCCGGAGACATCCGGAACCGCCTTTTTCTGCTATGGTTTGTTGTGGGGCATGAACCACGGACTGCTCTCCCCCAAAGACTATGCTCCCGTAGTGGATCGCGCCTGGAAGTATCTAACCACCGTAGCCCTGCAGCCCGACGGCAGCATAGGTTATGTACAGCCCATCGGCGACCGTGCCGTGCCGGGTCAGGTGGTCAACAGTCGTTCACAGGCCAACTTCGGAGTCGGTGCTTTCCTGTTGGCTGCTTGCGAATATTATCGATACACACATTGATAAATAATGCGGAGCGTCTTGCTCCGCATTATTTACTTCCCAATTCGCACCTTTAGCTGATATTGTTTGCTCGGTTCGATGGTATATTTCTTTAGGACGCCAGGACCGCATGAACTGTTGCCCAGACCCATGACAGCACAGTCGATGCTGAGATAGGTTTCACCTTGGTCTTGCAGCTCGTAGTCGTGAGTCTTGCTGGCCAGATACTGAGCAGAATAGGGTAGTGCGGAAAACGAAAAGCAACCGTCGACGGACTCTATTCGGAGTGTTTTGCCTTTGCGTGTTTTAAGTTCTACAAAGGTACACTCCTCATGGTTACCGGAGTCCTGGGGGCGGGGGTAGTGGACGTATTGCTCAGAGACGGTGGACCGCCAGAGTCCGACGGGACATGAGTATTTGCGGTCGGGGTAGTTATCCCAGGGTCCACGACCGTACCATGTCAGCAGTTCGTAGTCACGAGGCAGCTTGATAACAATGCCCAGACGAGGCAGTGGAGGTAGCGTGTCGGGTATCTGGAAGGTGAAGGTCAGCTCGTTGCCGTGCTGTTCTGTCTGCATGGGTATGGTCAGTGTGTCCAGCCCACAGCGCTTCCAGTCTTTTGCCAGCCAATTTCCGAAACTCTTGTCGTTGTCGGTCGGTGCACGGAAAATCTGCGGCTTGATGGTTGCTGTCAGTTGTAAGAGTTCAGCCGTCAGCGGCTTTTCCTTCAAAGCTTTAGGCCGAGGAGTCTTGGTTTCAGGGTACCTGTCGGCAATCTCCCGCTCTGTCAGTCCGCCATAAATGGCCTGTACCTCATAGTATTTTGGTGTCAGCGACCGGTCACTCATTACTACACCGTTCATGCAGAACGCATGTAGGTTGGGCTTGTCGCCAAAGTCGCCACCGTAAAGCACCTTTCTGTCGCGGATGATGCCCTGGTCTACCCAGTCCCAGATGAAACCGCCCAGCATGCGTGGGTGGGCATTGATCTCATTCCAATACTCTTTAAAGTTTCCAAGTGCATTACCCATGCAATGGGCATACTCGCTGGTCAGCACGGGCCGTGGACCACCGTCGGAGCCCACCCACGTGCAACGGTCACCGCTACGCTGGGCAATCTCCAGCAGTCGCTCCCAACGAGCATTCTCAGCACGCTCCTTGTCAGACCCTTCCGGAATGCCAGGGTTCAGGTATTCCTGCATGACGCGTGGATAGAAGCGTGAGATGATATCCACGGTAGAAGGGTCGGGCTCGCCCTGAGCTCCCTCGTAATGGACGGGGCGGGTGGGGTCGAACTCATGAAGCCATGCCGACATGGCCGCCTGGTTAGGACCGTAGCCGCTCTCGTTGCCCAAGCTCCAGAAGATGACTGATGGGTGGTTCTTGTCGCGCTCAGCCATGCGGATGGCCCGATCGAGGAAGGCCTCGGCCCAGTCGGGTGTTGAGGCCAGTGTGCCACGCAGCCCGTGGGTTTCGGCATCAGCCTCGTCCATAATGTACATCCCTATAGAGTCGCATAGCTCATACCATCGCGGACAGTTGGGGTAGTGGGATAGCCGGACGGCATTGACGTGTGCCTGCTTCATCAGTTGCAGGTCTTTCAGCATCAGTTCTTCGGTCATAACGCGAGCCCGATAAGGGTCGTGCTCATGACGGTTGACACCGCGTATTTTGATAGGCTGACCGTTGATGAGCAGCTGTCCGCCAGCTATGTGGATGGTACGGAACCCCACTTTCTGTTCCGTCTGCTCTACGATAGTACCGTCAGCCTTCTGCAGTTGCAGAAGGAGGGTGTAGAGGTAAGGTTGTTCGGCACTCCACAACTTAGGACTATCGACGTGGATTTCCATGCGGTTGAACTTACGGTGTCCGCGCTGTGGGTACCACTCATTCATGCGGGCAGCCTTGTGCTGTAGGTCGAGCACTTCAACGGCTGCAAGCGTGTCGCAACCTACGGGACGGTTGGCATCGAGAAGGGTGGCAATAAGTTGATAGCCCTCGCCAGTCTCGCCATCATATACCGAGAACTGTGGGTTAATGGCCAGCGTGTTCTCCCCAGTGCGCACAGCCACGTCGCGCAGTCGGATATCAGGCGTATGGTAAAGAAGCACGTCGCGATGGATGCCGCCAAAGCGCCAGAAGTCTTGATCCTCAAGATAGGATCCGTCGCTATACTTATACACCTCGATGGCTATCTGGTTCTCACCTTTCTTTATATAGGAAGTGACGTTGAACTCAGACGGTTCCATCGACCCCTGGCTGTAGCCAACCAGTTGTCCGTTGATCCAGACATAGAAGGCTGACATGACGCCCTCGAAACGCAGGAAAGTCTGCCCCGTCGTCCATGCGTTAGGCAGAATGAACGTGCGGCGATACTGACCCGTCGGATTGCGCTCCTCATAGGTAGTCCATTCCCGCTTGGGTTCGCGTGTCACATAGGGCGGGTCAATCTTGAACGGATAGCCTGCAGAGATGTAGATGGGGGTGCCATAACTGTGGGTGCTGGTGTTCACTTCCCAGTTGGCCGGTATGGGAAATGTCGTCCAGTTGCTGTCGTCAAAGTCTGTGCGGTAGAAGTCACGGATGCGCTCCTCCGGTGTCTTGGTCCATCGAAACTGCCAGCTACCATTCAGACTCAGCTGTCGGTCGCCCTTGTTCGCGCCAAAAGGTATGAAGTAGGCACGAGCCGGTTCGCGGTTGATTTGCAGTACGTGGTTGTTCTCCCAGTCATGGGCACATAATGGCAGGAAGGAACCGAGGTCAAGAAGGCAAAATGCTAAAATGGCAAAAAGGTAAAAGGGCTTTCTCATTGTACTTCCAGTTCTTTGAATTCTACATCTTGTGTCTCAATCAGCAGTACGTAAGTACCGGCATTGATTTGCGTGTCGGTGGTGGTAGAGAGCATCTTGAATTTGTTCGGTGTCGGTGGGAACGACACCTCGCGGTCTACCAGTATGGCACCTTTGGCATCGGTCAGTGTCATGCGGGCTGCAACGGGTTCACCCGTGGTATTCTTGTAGCGGAACCGTAGTGCGTATTCCTGTCCGAGACCAGGGGTGATGATGAAGGTAGTGCCCTGGAGCTCCTGTCCCTTGACCTTAGGTTTTTCCGGCTGATAGACGGAGGCAGGACGCGCTTCGGTGTCTTTTGGCAGTTCATCCTTGGGTAACCGCGCTATGGTGTCGGTGTCGAGAGCCTGCCAAGAGAGGGTAGGTACCGAGGGTGTCTTGGCAACAGACTGGGTAGCGGCTACGGCAATGCCACAGATAACGGCCTGGCCGGATTTCACTTCAGGGAATGAGATGCGCAGGCGCCCATTTCGTGCCTTGGCATAGACCACGCGCTTCAGGGCACCGCAGTAGCCTGCTTCGGCCCAGGGGTCAAGGTCGTTGATGACAGTCTGGTCGTTGACGGCAACGTCGAATATGCGCAGACCTTCGTAGTCGCCAGCTTCCGATGCATCACGGCCGTGCCAGGGTTCTGTGAAATAGAGTTCGATGCGATAGTTGGTGGTGTCAATGGCATTATCGTTGACCACGGGGGTGGGCAGGTCGTACCACAGCCGGTGACGACCGAAGCGGAAACGTTGGAACAGCGGGTCGCTCATGGTGCCGCGGATGTCGGTAGTAATGTGTCGCTGGCTGGCTTGTAGAGCACTGATGCCCTCGAAGTCTTGTCCCCAGGAGTGGCTGTGGATGGTGTCATCGGCTTGCCATTCTTGGCCGAATTCATCGGTGAAAGCATCGCCGCCGCAGTTGACGCGGTACAGGTAATGGTAACCGGGAGCGGCCTTGACGAGTTCACGGTTGCGGTCGGCAGCGATGGGGGGAGCGGCATTGGAACTCGACGGAGAACCGTCGGGCACATCGACAAGGGCGGGGATATATCGGTGGCGGTACATGTAGTAGGCTGGGGTAGGTTCTTCCCAAGTAGTGATAAGGCCTTTGTAGTTGATGGGTCCTATCTTGTCAATGCGGCGTAGTGCACCGTCAGGCTGTACGCGACCCGGGTTGTCGTGGGAGTTGAATATCCACTGGAAGTGTCCGCAGACGCTGTCTTTGACACTCTCGGCCAGACGGGCCTTGGTCTCTAATAGTTTAGTAAACGACTCCTCGCTATATTTGGCATCACCGTGCAAGTCGATGGTACGCCATGCACCATATTCGCCGTTCAGCAGTTGTTCCGGCTGTTTCAATTCGCGGTCGTAGTTTTCTGCAGAACCGCCATACGTGCCGCTCCAGTTTTGGATGACGTTCCAGTCGGTGCCTTCACCGCCATTGCACGTGGTAATGAGTCGCTGACTGCTACAGGTGGGGTCCAGCTGCCGAATGATGTCGCTGCACTCCTCGGCAAACTTCCTGGGCAGCACGCTCTCGTTCTGTAGCCCCCAAAGAATGACGCTGGGCGAATTGCGTCGCTCCTTGACCCAGCGCACCAGCAGCCGCTTGAAATTGTTGCGGAACATACGGGTGTCGTACCAGATATGGGCTGAAAACTGGCTCCAGAACAGCAGACCCTGTTCGTCGCACAGCTGTTGGTAGAGCAGGTTGTGGGGCTGGTGTGCCTCGCGCAGGGCATTGAATCCTGCATTGCTGATTTGCTTGATACGAGAGCGGATTTGTTCTGGCGAGAAGGCATGGCTGCCGCCCAGCAGGTGATCGTACTCGCAGGTGCCATTGATGAACACTGGTTGCCCGTTGAGGAAGAAACGGTGGTCGTTGGCAGTAATGTGGTCTTGGCGAACTGACTTTGGCCACCTGATGCTGCGGATGCCGAAAGGTGTGCGTACCTCATCGATGGTCTTGGCGTCGTGCTTAATCATGCTTGTCAGGTTGTAAAGGTAGGGATCATCGAGACTCCAGCGGTGTGCATCGCTGATGGCCTCAGCCTGTCGGATGATGCGTGTCTCGCCGGGTTTCATGGGTACTATTTCTGCCAGACGGAAGACCTGCTTGCCTGAGGCCAGCGTGAATTTGTTGACCAGTTCGATGGTGTGCATCTGCTGAGAATAGTTCCTAACCTCCGTCTCGATGAATACAGAGTCGCAGGCGGCATTGTTCCAGACGTGCACGCCAAAGGGCTCTATGCGCACCTCATCCGTTTCGATGAGTGACACCGGTCGGAAGATGCCGAAGGGTTGGCTGCCCTCAGAGAATCCCCACTCCGACGAGCAACCGCCACAAACCCATGGTGAGGCGGTCTGCATGGCGGGGTGGTTGACGGCCACTTCCAGGTGGTTGTCGCCATCAGTCAACTGTTTGGTGACGTCCAGCGTCCATACAGTACGGCCTACGAGTTCCTCAGGATACTGATGTCCGTTGAGGGTGACGGTGGCGTAGGTACCCACGCCCTCGAACTGCAGGAAGTATCGCTTGCCTATGTGCTTGGTGACGCTGAACACCTTCTTATAGACCGCACTGCCGTGCAGATTGCCGTGACGCAGTTGGCGGTAGCCATAGTAGTCGTCGAAGTTGTGGGGCAGGTTGATGAGTGTTGCCGTGGTGTCGCGACCGGCCGAACACCGGGCCACCCAGTTTTCGTTGAGGTTCACTATGCGGCGGCGGCCTTTGGGTTCCGGGACAGGAAAGTTGACACTGCTGCGTCCCAGGGGTACGCTGGTGGCTACGGCGATGCCTCGCTGTTGGTCGTTGTTGACGGCACAATAGAAGTGATAGACCACACCGTCGTGTTTCACCACGTAGCTCTTGTGGGCAAACATCTCGTCATAGCTCTTGGATGGAACGATGAGGTCTGCTCCTGTCCAGTCTTGCCAGTGAATGAGGTCGCGGCTGACGGCAAACGTGTTGTAGGCATTATACTTACGGTCGGGATTGTAGGCTGAGAAGTAGAACATGACGTAGAGCGGTGTCCCGTCAGCACCGTTGGACATCTTGACGATTTGGGCATCGCCCGTAATGATGCCCGGTGCCTCGTGGTAGTAGACGGGGTTATGGTCGTAGCGCTTCCATTTCCTAAGATCGTTGGAGAGCGCTATGCCGATGCGTTCTGCCTTGAGGTTGTTGGCAGGGTTGATGCCGCCGGCGTTATAGAACATGATGAACCGGTATTTGCTGATGTCGGCAGGCAGTCCGTTCCCTCTCTTGTCCTTCTTGTCGCCGTTCAGTTGGTAAATGGTGCTTTTGTATTGCGTCAACTGTTCCCACCACTGCACATCCTTGTCGATGATGGAGAGTAGTGGCAGGTTGCGCGATTGCCATTCGTGACTCTTGCTGATGTCACCGTCGGTCCAGGCCAGCCCGATGTTCAGTGGTTCGCGTACCGCTTCATAGCCGGTGCCGTGCCCTCCGATATAGGTCATCCAGTAGTTTTTCTTGTATTTCGATATGCCGTAGCTGCCGCCCCACGTCCAGTCGATGAGTGCCGGAAAACCGCCGCGCTGGTTCATGTCCCAACCCTGGTCCTTGTAACTGAGAATACGTCCTTCCGTTTTCCAGTGCAGCAGGTCGTCGCTGGTGGCTAACCATGTTTCGTAACCTCGTCCGTCCAGTCCCTCCTTGCCGTTGTAGACCACGTAGGTCATAAGCCATTTGTCGTCCACGCGGAATACCGTCGGACAGTCTATCTTGTGGAAGTTGTCGGCGGGGGCCACCACCATACCATATTTATAAGGTGTGCGCACCTCGTTGTAGATGCTATTCATTACGTCGTCAGCAATCTGTTGAGCCATTACGGTCATGCTGACGAGAGTTATTAGTGCAGTCAGTGTCCTTCTCATAGTGCTTGCTTACTTTTGGAACAGCCAGTCGACTTCTCCCGATGGACCATTCAGTCCGCAGTCGCGGGGTTTGATGTCTGATGTGGTGAAGCCCGCGACCATCAGGATGCCCTTGGGCAGGCGCAGCGTATGGCGACCGGCAGGCAACGAATACTGGTGGATGTTCACCTTCGGCATCTGTACAATGCTGATGGCATTGGTCAGCAGCGGTTCTGCCTGTCCGTATTCATTGCCGGTAGCGTCGATTTCGAGTTTGGGGGCCTTGGCCCATTTAGGGTCATCATCCTTGAAGAGACCCACAAGGAGTTTGACGGGCACCGGACTGTCATATTCAATCGTTGTCCCCACTATGCGCGTCGTGTCGCGGTTCAGGACAAGAGCCTGTAGACCTACCAACTCGGGCGCCACCGAGTCGACAGGGGTGTCGGGTCGCTTTTCGAAGAGTATGGCTCCCTTTTGGAGCGGTGAGCGGTGAACGGTAAGCGGTGAGAGAATAGTCACCTGTTTAGCGGGCTTTGCCGGCAGAATATTGATGTAGGCTTGTGCTGCAGGATGTTTCAGTTTGTTGATATTGGTCTGCAGGGCCTCCAGTTCCTGTTGATAGACCACCTCCAGTTCGCTCCATGTCTTCATCTTGCCGCCGTCGCCACCTACTGGAATGCGGCGCTGGGCGGTCTGCATAGAGTTGGCATAGAGGTAGGTGTCTTCCGTCAGCCGGCTCAGTTCGTGCCATGTGTCGTTGCTCTGCCTTAACAATACGACGGCCGTCTCCAGATGAGTGATGTCCTGCGTCCACTTGTAGCGCAGCACCTCTGCAGCGGCACGTACTTTCAGCTGGAATGCCTTGGCGAAAGTGGCATAGCAAAGGAAGTCGTTCCACACACGCTGGTATTCATCGGCGTGTCGTGTTGGCTTGACTGTAATGGAGGCCATCTCCACAAGGGCACGGTCGCCATGGTTGACACATTGGTCTACGATGTCGAAGGGCAGTTCGCCTTTGTGCTTCTCTCCTTTACACTCCTTTTCGATGAATTCGATGAGTTTCTCGCCTTCCGGGCCACAACTCTCGTAGAAGCCTGGGTATATGGTGTATTTATACGGATTCACCAACTCGCCCATCGTCATGCCGAGTAGCAGCGTCTGCCTGTTGCCCTCGGTGATGCCAAAGCGGCGCAGCAGTTTTGGGGCAATCTCGCCAGCCTCGTCGTAGGCATTGAGCAGGTGTCCCGCAGCTATTGTGTCGATGCCGTAGTAGTCGGCCAACGTGCGTTTCCAGTATCTGCGGTCGTCGCCGCGCTGGTCGTTCCAAGCATAGCGGCCCCAGGCCTGATACCACATCCAGTCACGCTCCAACTGTTTCTGCCGTTGGCCATTCGGCAACTTGTCGGCTGTATAGGGCCAGTCCCAATAGGAGGCCTGCGGATAGAGATGCAACCCCTTCGAGTGGTGTACCCGATGCATGGCCTGCACCGTCTTAGCGATGAAGGCTGGCGACGACCATCGCCAAGGTTCCAGGTTCGCCAGGATGTGTACGTTATCGATGTGAACGGGAGCAGCCTCGGCCAGTTGGCGGTGCGTCTCACCCCACGGTCCGCCGGGTTCGTAGGTTGTCAGGCTTTCGCCTGTATATTTCGACATGGTATAAATGTTCGGATACAGCGGCAGCGCCTCTTTCAGCACCCGTGGTCCGTCGGTGTCGTGGGAGCGCAGCACGATGGGGGGGATGTCGGTACGTCCCGAGGCCTGCAGTCCGTCCTTGATACCTGGGATGATTGTCTCCTTCATCCATTTGATGTCATCGTCAATACCGCTGATGGCTTCGCCTAAGCACACCAGCAGACCGACGTTGGGATAGTGTTCGATAAAGGCTGCTATTGACTTTCGCGTATAGTCGCTGATGAGTGGCGTGATGGGTCGGTGGCGGTCCTGCGTCTTCAGCCCATAATGGTCGGCGAAGGGCTTGCTGAGGATGATGTTGTAGAACATCTGGATGACGGCAATGCCGCGACGGTCGGCCTCATGGGTCAGAAACGAGAATACCTCCTCGTTCTTCTTGAACGTCTCGTCGTCCACCTCCAGGGCAAACGGGTAGTCCTTCAGTTTGACCAGTGAGGCAAACGGGTGGCCGTTCCATAGGTAGAGCGAGTTCATCTTGTTTTCCACCATCATGTCCAGATACTTCACCCACTCTTGCTTGTCGTAGAACCATGGAAAGTTCTCGGGCGTATAGGGATATTCGTAGACTCCATGCCCAGGCAGGTAGACAGTCTTCTGCAGTCCGATGCATGTGCCGCGCATCACCATTCGGGGTTCTTCTGCCAAGGGTTTCACGGCCTCTATCGTTCCGGCCGCCTTGATGCGCTCAGCCAGTTCCACGCAGCCATAGATGACCCCCGTAGCACCCTTTCCCGTCACCGTGATGCCGTTTCGGTTTTTGTCTATTGTGTAGCCCTCAGCCTGAGTGTCTCCCTGATTGGTCAACGTGATGCGTGTCCCCTTCTTCGGTGTCACTACATAGCCCATTGCCGCTAACTTCTTTTGCAGATATTCGGCAGCATACCGTTCACGAGGCGAAGCCTTCTTGTCAGTCACAATACACACCTGTTGTGCCATGGTGACGACGGCCAGGCACGTCATGATGCTCAAAGCAATCAGTCTTTTCATCTTTCTCTCTTACAATTATACTATAAAGACTGACGAGCGCAGATAATGTCATCAGCCCCCGCCGGGATAATGGTGACAAATAGCGGCTTCGGTCGTCATTAGGGTATAGAACTATTTTTAAACTAAGCAAGCAATGAAACAAACGTATCCCAAAATTGGTATCCGCCCCACCATAGACGGTCGTCAGGGCGGCATCCGTGAGGGCCTTGAGGAGAAGACGATGAATCTGGCCAAGGCTGTCAAGCAACTGATTGAAGCAAACCTCAAGAATGGCGACGGTTCGCCCGTGGAGTGTGTCATCTCTAACACCACGATAGGTCGGGTGGGCGAGTCGGCCGCCTGTGCCGAACAGTTCGAGCGCGAGGGTGTCGGCTCTACCATCACCGTCACTTCCTGCTGGTGTTACGGTTCGGAGACGATGGACATGAACCCGACGTATCCGAAGGCTGTCTGGGGCTTCAACGGCACCGAGCGCCCGGGAGCCGTCTATCTGGCTGCCGTGCTGGCTGCCCATGCTCAAAAAGGGTTGCCCGCCTACGGCATCTATGGCCATGACGTGCAGGACCTGGACGACAACAGCATCCCTGCCGATGTGGCTGAGAAATTGCTGCGCTTTGCCCGTGCTGCCCAGGCCGTGGCTACGATGCGCGGCAAGTCATACCTGTCGTTGGGCAACACCTGTATGGGTATTGCCGGCAGTATTGTCAATGCCGACTTTCTGCAGCAGTACCTTGGTATGCGCACCGAGTATGTCTCGCTGGTAGAGATTCTGCGCCGCATTGACTTCGGCATCTACGACAAGGAAGAGTTCGAGCGCGCCATGCAGTGGGTCGATAAGTACTGCAAACCCCAGGAGGGCCACGACTACAACGAAGACCGTCCGCTGTTCCCCGGCGTTCCCATGACCACCTTCAACGGCAAGGGTAAGGGCAAGAACCGCCAGGAGAAAGATGAAGACTGGGAGTTCACCGTGAAGTGCATGATGATTATCCGCGACCTGATGCAGGGCAGCGAGAAGCTCCTCGAGATGGGCTACAAGGAAGAGGCCATCGGCCATAATGCCATCGCTGCCGGTGTACAGGGCCAGCGCCAGTGGACCGACTACAAGCCCAACTTCGACTTTCCCGAGTCCATGATGTGTACTTCGTTTGACTGGAACGGTCCCCGCGAGGCTTACACTTTGGCTACCGAGAACGACTCGCTGAACGGCCTTTCCATGCTCTTCGGCCACCTGCTCACCAACAAGGGTGTGATGTTCAGCGACATCCGTACCTACTGGAGTCCTGAGGCCGTCAAACGCGTCAGCGGCTGGCAACCAGAGGGTACTGCTGCCGGTGGCTTTATCCATCTCATCAATAGCGGAGCCACCACCCTCGATGCTACCGGTGCCATGAGCGACCAGGATGGCAACCCCACTATCAAAGATTTCTGGGACATGAAGCAGGAAGACTGGGAAGCCTGCCTGAAGGCCACCAACTGGATGCCTGCCGACCGCGACTATTTCCGTGGCGGTGGCTATTCCAGCCACTTCCTGACCCGTGGCGGCATGCCCATGACCATGCTGCGACTCAACCTCGTCAGCGGATTGGGTCCCGTGCTGCAGTTGGCCGAGGGCTGGACGGTAAGCTTGCCGCAGCAGGTCAACGACACGCTGGACAAGCGTACCGACCCCACCTGGCCTACCACCTGGTTTGTGCCCCGCCTCGACCCCTCGAAGGATGCCTTCAAGGATGTCTATAGCGTCATGAACAACTGGGGTGCCAACCACGGAGCCATCTGCTATGGCCATGTGGGTGCCGACCTCATTACCCTAGCCTCTATGCTCCGAATCCCCGTCTGCATGCATAACATCGTCGATGCAGACATCTTCCGTCCTGCCTGCTGGAATGCCTTCGGCATGGACAAGGAGGGTGCCGACTATCGTGCCTGCCAGAACTTTGGCCCCATCTATAAGTAAAGGTTACATGCGAAGAATACTATTCGTTTTGCTGATGTCTGTGTCGTCGTTTGCGGCGGCACAGACCTTTGAATCCCACTACGAGCGTACGGTTCACGACCTGATGAACGACCTCCAGCAACGGTTTGGTGTGCGGTTCAAGTATAATGTCGATACTGCCGGATGCCGCCTGCCCTACGCCGACTTCCGTGTGCGCCCCTATTCCATCGAGATGACGCTCGACAACATCTGCAAGTATTTCGACTGGAACTGGTGGAAGCAGTCGGGCAATGTTTACAAAATAAAGCCCTACGAGTACCCCCGCCGCCATGAGGCTGAGGGCAGGATGATGCTCGACTACCTGTCGTCATTATACACCGACAAAGCCTCCTGGGAGGCCCGTCGCGACTCCCTGCGCCGCGAGGTGCGCCAGCGGCTGGAGTTGGATGCATTCCTTGACTCCTGCGTCCTGGGAAAACCCCTGCTCTCGAAGCTTCGCAAGCACGACGGCTACACCACGCAGAACATCTGCATTGAGCTGACTCCCGGTCAACACCTCTTCGGCACCATCTATGCCTCCACCAAGAAAGGCAGCCATGCCCTGATAGTCTGTCCAGACGGCCACTGGCCCATGCGCTACCGCAAGGACGAGCAGCAACGGCTGGGCACGTTGGCCCGTATGGGTGCCGTCTGTGTGGATTTCGACCTCTATGGTTGGGGCGAGAGTGAGAAGGAAGTAGGAGCCGAGGCCCACCACACCAGTCGTGCCCACGTCTATCAAGCTGCCTGCGGCTATGTACTGCTGGACTGGATGCTGAAGAACCACCGCGACATAGACCCCCAACGTGTGGGTGTGATGGGCGGCAGCGGTGGCGGCACCCATACCGTGCTGCTCTCGCTGTTGGACGACCGCGTTACGGCCTCTGCCCCCGTCGTCCACTTGGCCAGCCACTTCGATGGCGGTTGCCCCTGCGAGAGTGGCAAACCCGTGCAACTCAGTGCCGGTGGCACCTGCGAACCCGAGTTGGCCGCCACGATGGCCCCCAAACCCATGCTCATTGTCAGCGACGGTGGCGACTGGACTTCCTCTGTGCCCACCTTGGAGTTTCCCTACCTGCAGCGCATCTATGGATTCTATGATGCCCGCCAGCAGGTGCGCAACGTCCATCTGCCCAGCGAGCGCCACGACTTCAACCGCAACAAGCGGCAGGCCGTCTACGACTTCTTCATCGATGTCTTCCACCTCGACCGCTCCATGCTCGACGAGGACAAGGTGACCATCGAGCCCGACGAGGCTCTGAAGTCGCTTTACAAGTGAACTTAACATCCGGGCCACTTGTGCGTATATGTAGGTGACAACAAACAGCTATTGCTTATGAAGAAAATCATGACGACCCTCCTGCTGCTGGTCGTGACTGGCATGGCCACAGCCCAAGAGACACACTACCACCGCGCGCTGCGTACAGATCAGGACAAAGGCTATGGACTGTTGCACTACCCCACCAACTTTGGCAGTGGGCATAGCGGCTACTACTGGTCAAGGATGCGCGATGTCAACGATGTAGCCATTGTCACCGATGAAACCCATGAAGACTCCATTGCCCGGGTGAGAGACTTCAGCCGACTGTGCGGAAAGGCATACGATGCCTACGAGGCGAAAGACTACTACCATACCATCGTGTATGGCGACAGTGCGCTCACCAAGCGTTTCCATACCCCCGACCTCTATTACTTCATGGGAGTCTCGTTCGAGATACTGGGCGACTATCAGAATGCCGAGTGGGGCTTCAAGATGGCCATGAAGAGCGGCTATACCAAGGTGCCCGATGCCTATCCCGCCTTCAAGGCCCGTATGAAGCAACGCAAGCAGGAAGAGAAGCAGCGCAAGAAAGAAGAAAAAAAGAACAGGAAGAATACTTAACATTCGCTGCGTTCATGCGTATGATGGGTAAGATGACCATCCACGACTTTGAACATATCGCACAACGACTGCGCCCGCGCCTATTGGATGTCGGGCGACAGTTTTTTGGAGACAGTAGTTCGGCAGAGGACATCGCCCAGGAGACGCTGATGCGCCTATGGCTTGTCCGTCAGCGCATCGACATGCAGATTGGTGTTGAGGCCTTCGCGGTCAGGATGGCTAAGAACCTGTGCGTCAGCGAGTGGCGCAAGCGGCAAGTGCGCACGACCATCGACATGCGTCAAGACCCTATAGCCAGCGATAATATTCACCTGCAATTAGAGGCCAGCGAAGCCATACAGCATCTGCAACAGGCCATAGCCCGACTGGCACCCGTCGAGCAACGCCTGTTCCGTATGCGCCATGAGCTGGAGATGGACATTCCGGAAATCAGTGCCGTCACAGGCATTGCCCCCAGGTCCGTCAGTGTCATGTTGAGTACGGCCAGACGAAGACTCTACGAGATGTTAAAACAGAAAGGAGATATAAGATGAAGCAAGAATTGATAGACAAACTGTTACAAGAGCAGACTACTCCCGAGGAGGAACACGTGATTGCCCAGTTGTTGCGCCAGAGGAGTGAGGCGAATGCTGACCAGTGGCTGTTGGAGGATGAGACAGAGACCTACGACCGCATTGTCCGCCAGCGGCGTTCCCGTCGTATGATGCGTTGGGCGGTGGCGGCAGTTGTGGCAGCACTGATGATGGCAGGTGCCGTGGTGCTTTGGTCTCGGTATGAAAGTGCCGTAAGCCGCGATGCTATCGCGGAACATGGAGCACTGACGGCTCCTGCTGGTGATACAAGGAACGTAGGTCGCGATGCTATGGCGGCACACAGTACGAAGACACTACCTGTAGCCCCAGCATTGACGAAGAAGATGGCTCCTAAGCGAATGACGACAACGCCTGCCGCCAAGGTTGCCAACACCGCTGACAGCCTGCAAATCTACATTGAGCGACTGGAACAGGAACTGGCACAAGTCTCGGACAGCACCTATACGGAGAAAGCTGAGCAGATTATCCGCGCCGATGCCCGCTTGCAGCGGTTGGTGCAGCGCATTATGATAGGTGAGATAGTGAAGCACAGCCAGACCGTAGAAGCCATGACTACTAACGAAACGACAGAGGAACTGCCATGAAACGTATCATCCTGTTTATACTACTGATGCTGAGTGGCATCCGTTTAAACGCACAGTCATCAGGCTCTAATGGTGACTTTCCCATGTTAGGCAATGTCAGCATGTCGGTTCAGTCGGCAACTTCATACGGAGACCTGCGTGCCAAGGTGCTGCACGTCAAGGAGAAATTCAGCGGGCTACAGACTACCGCCGACAAGGCTGTCGCCGTGGTGTTACGCGAGCTATGCCTTAACTACCAAGGGCGACTCACCCCCCAACAATACCAGGAGCTGTCGGCCGAACTGTCGGCCATCAAACGGCAACTCAAGGAGCAAGAGTGGCAGGCGGTGCTGGACAGCTCCATCCAGTCGTTGTATGAAAAAACCGATACTCTCGACATCCAGCAGCGCATCTTGGACTATTACATGCTCGTACCCCAGGAGCAGATATACCTGCATACTGACAAGCCTTACTATGCAGCAGGCGACACGGTGTGGCTGCGCGCCCATCTGACGGATGCCGTCACCCATACCCCTAACAGCCGCTCCCATTATGTCTATGTGGAATTGCAGGACCATGCAGCCGATACGCTGGTGCAGCGCATCATCGTCAGGTGCGACAGCGACGGCATTTTTGCCAGTGCCCTCGTGCTTCCACGCCACCTGCATGGCGGCAACTATACGTTGGCGGCCTACACGCAATGGATGCGCAACTTCCCTGCAGAGCGTTTTTGCTATCAGCCCCTGAGGGTCGTTGCCGGCAATGTATGTGCATCGAGGGCTTTGAGGCCGAAGCCCGAAGGCCTCGAAGCATGTGCCCCGTCGGCATCGCCCCTGATACTCGCCCAGCGAAAGGGGCAGCTGCTTATCCAGATGAGCGATACCACCGCCGTGCCGATGTCCTGTGTGATCTATGGCAGTGGCAATCTGCTGGTGACGGACTACACGTCGGGCAAGGTGCTCCGCATCGACAGCCATTCGCTGCGACCGGGAATTGTCAGCGTGGCTCTGGTGAACAGGCAGACAGGCGCCATTGTGGCAGAGCGGCAAACCACCATAGAGGCAGGCAAGCCACAAGTTCGCATCAGTGGAAAGGCTTTAGTCGGCAATGCCCCTATGCAGTTAGACTTCGACGTCACCGGTGCCGACGGTACGCCCCTCTGCGGCAAATACTCGCTCTCTGTGACCGATGCTGACGTGGTGAAGCCCGATTCCACGCAGTATGGTATTGCTGAAAGTCTCAGCAGTAGACCTGACGACTATCGGCTTAGCGACATGCTCAGTGCCCGCTATCCTCACATTGACTATGGCTTCCAGACCTCACAGCAGATTACCGGCCGCATAAAAGGTACCCTGAGCAGCCATCTCAAGAATCCCCGTCTGCTGATGGTCAACTGCCGGACAGGCCAGCGTCATGTCTTCGAACTGGGCGACAGCAGTCGGTTCAGCGTTGCAGTTGACAATCCCAACGGCACGGTGTTTACTCTTGAGGGTACACGTCGTAGTGGCAAGACGGGTCTCGTGGAGCTGCAAATCGATCCGCAGACCTTCCCCAAACTCCAGCTTCCAACTTATGCCTGCGGAACAGCCGACGACCTCTCCGTCTTTGCCGCACAAGCCGAGAAGCAGTATCTGTTCAACCATGACCCTGCCGTCAACCTGCCCGAGGTGGTGAAGCAGGGCGTAAAGCCACAGCCACGCCTCAACTACGGAGCTCTGCAGGCACCGCGAGGCTTTCCTGTCGGCGACCCGCGCATTGACCGTGCTGCCAGCATGGCGCAGTTGCTGGCTCAGTTGGGGCTGAGGACGGGCTTCTACGGAGGCTATCCTTACGTCACTACGCATAGCGGTGCCGCCGTGGAGTTCTTCTTAGACAATTTCCGTGAGGATGACCAGGATTACATCATGAATCTACCGCCTACCGACATCAGCTCTATTGAGTATTTCCCTGAAAATAATCCCGTCAACTCGTTCTTCGGTGTCCGCCCGACCCAGGGTTTAGTGCCTGCTGTGCTCTTCATCTTCCTCAAGGATGGCTCAGGAATTACTCGGGCCACCTCGAAGGACCGCCTCTCCATGACCGTTGTGCGCCATCAGGGCTATGAGCCGGTTATGCAGTTCTATTCGCCGCAATATACTGGTAAAGGCAACCACCGCCCTGACTATCGTACCACGCTCTACTGGAATCCCAAGCTGTCCACTGATGACAGAGGCCATGCCACAGTCCGTTTCTGCGCCTCCGACATCTCGAAGCGCTACCTCGTCACTCTGGAGGGTGTCAGCGATGACGGCACCATCATCCATCACCAGGAAGTAGTAGAATGAACAGATTGTTCCCAATGTGGGAATGTTTTGTTCCCAGGGAGGGAACGTTTTGTTCCCAGGGTGGAATGAAAACGGTGGTAGTTTGGTTGTTTGATGGAAAATGACTATCTTTGCAGGCATGAAACGCCGAACGACCCTCAACGCCCCGCTGCTGCCCCTTGCTGCCAGTCTTATCGCAGGTATTGTGGCAGGGCATGAAGTGGGGGCAGTAAATGAATGGTATAGTCTCCTCGCTCTAGTTGCCGCTGTGACGGTGACGGCACTGTTGACATGCTGGTCCCGTTGGCAGACGGTAGGCATCTGGCTTTGCACAGCCCTGTTTGGTTTCCATTTGTCGAGTCAAGACATGAGCCTGCCTGAGCCAGCGATACTGACCCATGCACGCCAAAACATGCTACAACTGCGCAGTCAGCTGACGCAGCAATACCACGACGCCGGACTGGAGGGTGAGGCGTATGCCATCATCAGTGCCATGTCGTTAGGCGACAAGTCGGCTATGACGCCCTACATCCGTCGTGCCTACAACGAGACGGGAGCCGCTCATGTGTTGGCGCTTAGCGGTTTGCACCTGGGCATCATCTATTGGCTCGTCACGTTCCTGACCTTGGGAGACCGTTGGCGCTTAGTGTCTCAGGTAGTCACCATTCTGGTGATATGGGCTTTCGCCTTCCTAACGGGTCTGTCGCCCAGCATCGTACGCTCTGCCATCATGCTGACCGTCTATGCGCTGATGAATCTAGGCTATCGTCGCCACGCGAGTGTCAATGTGTTGGCATTCACCGCTATCCTGATGCTTGTCGCAACGCCTACTGCTGTCTTCGACATCGGTTTCCAGATGTCGTTCCTGGCTGTGCTGAGCATCCTGCTGTTCTACCCCTTGCTCTACCGGCTGTTGCCGGATCCGTTTCTGCAGAACCATACCCTGATACGTGTCCTATGGGGTACGATAGCAGTGTCGGTGGCAGCACAGATAGGGGTGGCCCCGCTCATCGCCTTCTATTTCCATCGGTTCTCCACATATTTCCTGTTGGCCAACTTCGTAGTGATTCCTGAGGCCTATCTGATACTCATCGGCAGTCTGGTCTTGCTCGTCAGCGGTTCGACTGTGGTGGCATCGGGCTTGACGACCGTCGCTTCCCTGTCAGGCAGCTTGTTGTCCTCGATAGCCCGTCTGCCGGGCGCTTCTGTCGAACCGCTGCATCCTACGGTGCTGCAGGTGCTGTTGCTCTATGTGGTTATGGTGAGTCTTTATGTAGCTGCTAGTCGCCTGTCCCGCACATGATGACATTTTGACGGGCCGTACGTCCTATCTATACTAATAGACATCATGATGAAAAGACTAATCTGCTCTGCTTTGTGCCTGATGGCTATTGCACTGGCAATGGCACAGGAATACAGGCTGTGGTATAACCGCCCCGCACAGACGTGGACTCAGGCATTGCCCGTGGGTAATGGTGTCATGGGAGGTATGGTGTTTGGCACGCCGGCCGTGGAACATATCCAGCTCAACGAGGAGACGCTGTGGGCCGGTCAGCCCAACAACGTGGTCAACCCGGCGGCCAGAAAGGCACTGCCCAAGGTGCGCCAATTGATTTTCGAGGGAAAGTACAAAGATGCCCAGCAGCTGGCCAACGACCAGGTGATGCCGGGTGCTGCCGGCAAGAATATGGGTATGCCTTTTCAGCCCTTCGGCGACTTGTATATTGCGATGCCGGGTCATGCCGACTACCAAGACTATGAGCGCTGGCTCGACTTGGACAATGCCTGCTGTGTGACGCGCTATACCGCAGACGGCATCCAGTATGAGCGCGAGGTGATAGCCCCTTTGGGGGGCCACGAGGTGATAGCGGTACGTTTGATGGCCAGCGAGAAGGGCAGGGTGTCGTTTACCGCCCATCTGACGTCTCCCCATGATAACGTGTTGGTGCATAGCGAAGGTCAGCAGGCCACATTGTTGGGAGTGTCGGCCAAGCACGAGGGACTGAAGGGCAAGGTGCGCTTTATGGGTCGCTTGGCCGTGGAGACCCGAGGCGGGCGTGTGAGCAGCAGCAACGGACAGGTGAGTGTGACGGGTGCCGACGAGGCTGTGGTCTATGTGGCCATCGGCACCAATGTCAAGAGCTATAAGGATATTACGGGCGACGAGGCCGCACAGTCGCGGCAACGGTTGCAGGGCAGCATGGCTTTGGGCTATGATGAGTTGAAGCGCCAGCACGCGGAGGCATATCATGCCTATTACGATCGCGTGAAGTTAGACTTGGGGCCCGACCGCTATGCCGGTGTTCCGACGGACAAGCGCATAGAACGCTTCTCAAAGGCAGACGGCGGTGCCGTTGACAACCATCTCGTAGCTACCTACTTCCAGTTCGGGCGCTATCTGCTGATAGCCAGTTCGCAGCCTACCAACATGAATCCTGCCAACTTGCAGGGCCTATGGAACGAGAAGATGCTGCCATCATGGGACTCGAAATACACCGTCAACATCAACCTGGAGATGAACTACTGGCCTGCCGAGGTATGCAACCTGACGGAACTGAACGAACCGCTGTTCAAGTTGATCCGCGAAGTCAGCCAGCAGGGGCGCCAGACGGCTCGCGACATGTATGGATCCCAGGGGTGGGTGTTGCATCACAATACCGACCAGTGGCGCATTACAGGGCCCGTTGACAAGGCCCAGACGGGCTTGTGGCCGATGGGTGGCGCCTGGCTCTGTCGACACCTGTGGGAGCACTACCTCTATACGTGTGACGAGGCTTTCCTGCGTCAGTATTTCCCCATCATGCTCGATGCTGCCCGCTTCTACACACAGACCTTGCAGAAGCACCCCACGAAGGGCTGGCTGGTGGTATGTCCCGGCGAGTCGCCGGAGCATGGCGGCAAAGGTCGCCCCACGGCATTGGATGCCGGGGTTACGATGGACAACCAGATGGTCACCGAACTATATACCAACGTGCTGGCGGCTGCCAAGCTACTGGGCAGCAACGACCCGTTGCTGGCCACCATTGCCGAGCAGCTGCCGCAGTTGCCACCCATGCAGACAGGTCACTGGGGACAGTTGCAGGAATGGCTCGACGACCTGGACGACCCTAACGATGACCACCGCCACTTCTCACACCTCTACGGACTTTACCCCTCCAATCAGATATCTCCTTACCGCACACCGGCCTTATGGCAGGCGGCCCGTAAGTCGCTGGAAGCCAGAGGCGATGTGTCGACGGGCTGGAGCATGGGGTGGAAGGTGTGCTCGTGGGCACGGCTCTTAGATGGCGAGCATGCCTACAAGCTCATCAAAGACCAGCTGACGCTGACGGCAGACACCTTCCTCATCTTCGGCACCGTGAAACAGCGTGGCGGAACGTATCCCAACCTGTTCGATGCCCATCCGCCCTTCCAGATTGACGGCAATTTCGGTTGTACGGCAGGCATTGCCGAGATGCTGATGCAGAGCTACGACGGTTTCGTCTATCTGTTGCCCGCCCTGCCTCATGCATGGCAGGACGGTTCGGTGAAAGGACTGGTGGCGCGTGGCGGCTTCGAGATAGACATCGACTGGCATGACGGTCGGCTGAAGCAGACCGTGGTGCACGCCAAGCATGGAGGCCAGTGCCGGTTGCGCAGCGTCACCCCGCTGAAGGGCAAGGGACTGAAGAAAACCAAGGAACAGAATGTGTACATCCTGCAGACCAAGGCAGGGGGCACCTATACCATACAGGGACTATGAAGAAGTTAATGACAATACTGATGCTTGCTCTGCTGACAGTGTCGGCACAGGCAGGACAGAAGCCGTGGGACAACGGCAAGTTACGGGTTTCGGATAACCAGCGTTATCTGCAGTTTGAGAACGGTGAGCCTTTCTTCTGGCTGGGCGAGACGGGTTGGCTGTTGCCCGAGCGGCTCGACAGGGCCGAGGCAGAGTGGTATCTGCAGAGCGTGGCCAAGGCAGGATATAATGTGGTGCAGGTGCAGACCATCGACGGTGTACCAGCCTACAATACCTACGGACAGATGTCGAACATCGACGGCTGGAACTTCAAGGACATCAACCGCAAGGGCATCTACGGCTACTGGGACCACATGGACTATATCATTGACATGGCTGCCCAGCATGGCATCTATATCGGTATGGTGTGCATCTGGGGCGGACTGGTCAAGGACGGCAAACTCTCGGTGGAGGATGCCAAGAAGTACGGCACCTTCCTGGCCCAGCGCTACAAGTCGAAGCCCAACATCATCTGGTTTATGGGCGGCGACATCCAGGGTGACATCAAACCCGAGGTCTGGGAGACCCTGGCAACCACCATCAAAAGCATCGACAAGAACCACCTCATGACTTATCATCCCCGTGGCCGCTACACGTCGGCCCGCTGGTGGTCGAAGGCCAAGTGGCTCGATTTCCACACCTTCCAGAGCGGTCACCGCCGCTACGGTCAGCGCATGGGCAATGCCGACTACCCCATTCCCGATAACACCGAGGAGGACAACTGGATGTATGTGGACTCCACGTGGAAGTACAACCCCATCAAGCCCGTACTCGATGCGGAACCCTCCTACGAAGACATCCCCATCGGACTGCACGACCCCAATGAGGGACGCTGGCAGGACTACGACGTGCGCCGCTATGCCTACTGGAGCGTGTTTGCCGGCAGCTGCGG